>JAVEDQ010000363.1 GCA_030840885.1 Frankiaceae bacterium | reverse complement strand
CGACCGACGATCGTCAGCGGTCCGCGAGACTGACGGCTTCGAGGACGGCGTCGGCGAACACGTCCGGCGCCTCCTCGACCGGGACGAAGCGGTCCGGTCGTAGGCGAGCTGGAAGGTCTCGAGCGCTCGGCCACGCGGCATGCCACAATTGTGCGGCGCGACATGCGGAAGCGGGGGCCGACTCGTGTCGGCCCCCGCTTCTCCCGCGTAGGTCAGGTCTTCGACTTGACCGCGAAGATCGGCAGAACGGTGCGCTTCCAGCTGTCGTTCACGATGCCGGCCCAGGCGGTGTACCAGGCGAACCCGGCGCTCACGATCCCCAGAATCCCGCCGAGCTTGGTGATCGATGTGTCCTGTCCGAGCGTGCCGATGGTGAGCAGCGTGAAGGCCGCGGTCGCGGTCAGGAAGACCATGGCGAGCGCGCCGCTGATGCGGACGGCACCGGTGAGCAGGATCGCCGCGAAGATCGTCCACGCGAGCAGGAACAGTCCGGTGGCCTTGTAGGCGTCGGGCTGGTTCTCGATGCCGGGCAGGACGAACTTCGCGTAGGCCGCGTAGGCCAGCCAGAACGCGCCGAACGAGCTGAAGGCGGTGGCGCCGAAGGTGTTGCCCTTCTTGAACTCCCACATCCCGGCCAGCAGCTGCGCGAAGCCGCCGTAGAACAGCGCCACGGGCAGGACGACGCCCTCGAGCTTGGCGTTGTCGATGATCCCGGCGTTGAAGACGTTCAGCACGAAGGTCGTGAGGGCGAAAGCCGCCAGGCCCAACGGGGCGGGGTCGGCAATGGCCGGTGCGCCGGCCTGAGCTGGGGTGTCCACCGCGTCCTGGCCGCGACGTGGAGCCCCGTGCCGGCCGTCGTGTGACCTTTCGCCGAGATGGTTGCCGTCGGCGCGGTGCTCGTTCGGGTAGACGTCGGGGTAGTCGTCAGGACGGCTCCCTGGCTGAGCGCTGCTGGCACCCGTGGCCGCGTGCCGCGTTCCGGGTTGGCTGGTCATGAGGCTCTCCACCTGATCCGGGTCGGGCGCCCCGGCGCTGGGAAATTGCGCCGGTCTGTGACGCCTGACCCACTATGTGTCCCCGATCACACGCGTCTCACGCGTGGAGTCCGGTCGCGATTGCTGCGGACGGTCGGGATGCAACGTCAGGTCGACGAGCAGATCCTGCCCGTCGCCGCCGCGTAGGTGGAGTGTGGGCCCGCTCCGGGGGGCGGGAATGACCGGCGGCGGGTCCGCCAAGGACATGATCGACTCGAGCAGCTGCCGCCCGACGTAGCGGCCGAGGGCGTGGTAGGCGTCGAATTGCGCGAAGTCGAACCACTGGTCGGCGGTGCTGTCGTTCGGAAACGCCGGGTTGCGGCAGGCGTGCGCGAGCAGGTCGAACGGCATCTGCGGGGTCAGCGTCGCCTTCCCGAGGAACAGCAACCCCTCGGCCGCCGGGAGGCCCGGTCCGAGATCGGGATAGCTGACCCGTGCGGTGAGGACGCAGGATCGCGCGAGCCGCTCCTCGAGCTCGCCGATGAGTTGACTCGACGCGCTGCGCGGCGGACCGACCGGCCCGGCGCCGAGCCTGGCCGCGTCGCCGGTCTCGATGACCACCCCGAGCTCCTCGTAGGCGAGCTGGATCGCCTGCGCGAATGTCGTCGCCACATCGGGCCGGTCGCCGCTCCCGTCGATGCAGACGACCAACGACGGGCGGTGCCGGAGCAGCTCGACCAGCCCGAGGTTCTCGTAGTGCCCGCCGTCGGTCACGTAGACCAGCGGCGCGTCGCCGGGGTGCACGCCGAGTAGCTCGCGGCCGAGGGTGCTCAGATACCGCCGCCGGGGGAGCGTCGGGACCATCCAGGCGCCGGCCTCGGCCGCCCGGAGGTAGGTGGGGCTCGGCAGCCAGCTCCCGAGACGCACGTTGGTGAGCGTCAGCAGACGGCTGTAGGACCGGGCCATGCGCCCGAGCTGACTGGCGACGGCGGCCCCCGAGATCGCCTGGGCGGCCTGCACGGTCAGATCGCCCTGCAGGACCGGCGGCGCGTAGTCGTACAGCGCTCGGGTGGGCGCCCAGCCGATCATCGGGCTCCCGACGTAGTCGCCCGACATGGTCCACGGCACGACCCGCCGGCCGGGGACGCTGACCGCCCGGTCGGTGTCGTGGGCGGCGCACGAGAAGATGACCTGGGGGAACGCAGCGGTGCTGCCACTGCTGGCGCTGACCGGGCCGGCGTAGGAGTGCAGCGGCGTCATCTCGGTGTCGAAGTCGTACGCGCGAGCCCGCACGATCGGGCCCGTCCGCACGCGCCGCACCGCGAAGGCCGTCGCGAGACGGCGGCGGTAGAACGGGTGGAGGCTCCAGCGGACCTGGTCCACGGTGGCGAAGAAGCCCAGCGTCGCGAGCGCGCCAGCGGTGTAGACCCACTCGTGGGCGTGACCCGGCCACGACGAGTCCCCGGTCAGGTTGCTGGTGGTCGCCAGCACCACCCCGAGCAGGAGCAGCAGCGCTACCGCCACGAGGAGAAGCGCGAGCGCCACGAGCAGATTCGCCGCCGCCCCACGCAGGCGCGTCCCCGCCTTCGCCTGCCAGGACCATGCCTTGGTCACGCTCTTGACGACCGCCGGGCTGCGGCCGAGCGCGACGATCGCCGCCCCCCAGGCGGAGAGCAGGGAGATGACACCCCCGGTGGCGACCGGGATTCCGCTGGGTCGGTGTGCGATGGCGGCCAGCACCGGCAGCCCGATCCCGACGACGGCGAGGACGGCGCCGAGCCCGAACAACGCACCGGCGGTCCGCGCGACGCCGATCCCGCGCGAACCGAGCGCCGGCTCGACCCAGATGCGCATCACGGCCAGCAGCAGTGCACCGCCGAAGGCCGCCCCGACGGCCCAGAACACCCCGGTCGGTGGCCAGGTGTCGTCGCGCAGCATGTCGCCGGGGAACATCGCGAAGAGGTGGCCGATGAGGCGCCCCGCCACCACGGCCAGTGTCGCGAGCAGCAGGAGGTTCACCAGGACTCCGCGCAGCAGCCGCACGACGGCCACCGTCCACTCCCGTGCCCCGTCCGCGATGTAGCGGCCGTGCTTGCGGGCGTGGTCGAGTTCGGCCGAGCCGGGGGCGAAGACGTCGGCCGGGCGGGCCCCGGAGATCCCGGGGACCCCCGAGATTCCGGACCCACCTGCCGCCGGCTGCGGCAGCGGTTGCATCGCCAGCTGCATCGCCCCGGTCGCGTAGCCGCCGCCGGAGACCGACACCAGATAGCGCGCCTGCACCAGGAGGTCCCGGAGGCTGTCCATCGCCCCCAGCCCGAAGGTCGCCGAGCGGATTCCGCCGCCGGAGACGCAGAACCCGATGCGGTCGGTGGCCGACGGCCGGCCGGCGGGTAGTTGGCTCGCCGCGCGCCAGGCCGACCGGCACTGGGCCACGTCTTCACGCGCCAGGGTCTCGGGCGACGGGGTCTCGGGCGACGGGGTCCCGGGGGACGGGGTCTCCTGCGTCGCCGGCTCGGTAACGGCGCCGGTCACGCTCGTCTCGCGGACCGGTACCTCGACCGAGTCGGCCATCATCGCCGCCGCGTGCCTCGCCGACGGGGTGGCCCGGTACGCCCGGCCGAGCGTGAGCAGGCAGGCGACGACGGCCACCGCGGCGGCGGGCACGACGAGCACCCACTTGGCGAACGACACGGCCTGCGCCGCGACCGCGAACCCGTCGCGGGCAGGGGTCGGCGCGTCGAGCACGATCCGCAGCAGCACGTCCTCGACGAGGTCGCAGGCGGCGGCGAGCACCACGGCGCCGGCGGCCAGCCCGTACCCCACCCGTTCGACGCGGCGCAGCGCGGTCGCCCGGGCCACCATCGTCGCGAGGACGATCGCGACGGCGTACCCGGCGATCAGGAGGACGTCCCACGCCAGCGCGGTCCGGTACGCGTCGAGGGAGCCCTCGGTCAGCCGCTCGATCTCCGCCGAGGAACCGGCCAGCTCGACCGACAGGATGTGGGGCGTGTGCGGGGTGGCGAGCGTGTAGACGGTCGCGCTGACGGCGAAAACCGCCACGGCGGCGCCCTGCAGGCCGGCGGCCCACGCCCGGGAGGTCCGGAGCCGGTTCCGCCACTCGGTCCGCCACCCTGGCCGCCACCCCGGTCCGGAG
Source organism: Frankiaceae bacterium (assembly GCA_030840885.1). Taxonomy (GTDB): domain Bacteria; phylum Actinomycetota; class Actinomycetes; order Frankiales; family Frankiaceae; genus JAVEDQ01. Next base: position 1,765 of record JAVEDQ010000363.1, on the reverse strand, counting down.
GTCCCCCCGCGGCCGGTAAGGCCGGTTGCCGGGTCGTCGTCCATGCTGGCCTCCACTGACCGACCGCGTCTTGCCTCGGGCACGAGCAGCCCCGCGAGGAGCGGCGTCATCGTGGGCCTGCTGCGCCGACGCAGCAAGCGGTTCCGACACATCCGTCAGACCTGCGCCTCGATCCACCGGACCAGGGTCCCGTGCTCCGCGACGGCAGGCGGGAGCAGGCTCTGAGCCGCTGGCCGACGAGCGTGCCGAGCGTTCCGACACAAGGAGCCGAATCGGAGCCGCGAACGCGAAGGCGAGGTCTTGGCGGTGAACCCCCCAGCCGGCTCACCGGCCAAGACCTCGCTGTCCGGACCAACGAGTGTCCCGGGGGGTCGTTACGGGACGGGCGACTATTTTGCGCTGCTGTGACGAGCAGTGGGTCGAGCAGCGGCTCGCTGAGGCGACGACCCCGGCCGGCGTGTCCTCTCCACGACCGCCGACCAGGGCCGCCGCTGGTCCAGGAACGTGATGAACCAACGGATTCGTGACGCTTCGTCGCCAACTTCACCCGTTGCGGTGACAAGGACCTGATCAGGTGAACGACATCGGATTCCGACGACCGGCGCAATGCCCGCCCGCGCGGATCGCCACCTTGCTGCCCTAGGCCGACTTCGTCAAGGTGAGGATCTCGGCTCCGTCGTCGGTGATGGCAATCGTGTGTTCGCTGTGTGCAGTCCGGCAGCCCGTCGCGCTGCGGAGGGTCCAGCCGTCGGGGTCGGTGACGAGCTCGGCGGTGTCGGCCATGACCCACGGTTCCAGGGCCAGCAGGAGCCCGGGGCGAAGTGTGTACCCGCGACCCGGGCGCCCGGAGTTCGCGACGTGCGGGTCCTGGTGCATCGTCGACCCGACGCCGTGGCCGCCGAACTGGGTGTTGATCCGGTACCCGGCCTCGCTGAGCACGGTGCCGATGGCGTGGGAGATGTCGCCCAGGCGAGCGCCGGGGCGGGCCACGGCGATCCCCGCCCGCAATGCATTCTCGGTCGCACGGATCAGCGCGGCGTCGGCCGAGGAGGTCGCGTCGCCCACGACGAAGCTGATAGCGGAATCCGCGACGACTCCGCCGACGGAGACGGCGAGGTCGAGCGACAGCAGGTCGCCGTCGACCAGCGAGTAGTCGTGGGGCAGCCCGTGGAGCACGGCGTCGTTGACCGACGTGCAGATGTAGTGGCCGAAGGGGCCACGGCCGAAGGACGGCGCGTAGTCGACGTAGCAGGATTGCGCGCCGGCCTCGACGATCATGGACTGGGCCCACCGGTCGATGTCCAGCAAGTTCGTCCCGACACGGCACCGCTGCCGCAGTGTCTGCAGGATGTCGGCGACCAGGGCACCTGCCTCCCTCGCTCGGGGCAGTCTCGCCGGGTCCAGGATCTCGATCATCCGGCAGTGTCCCACGCGGGGAGCTCGCTGGAGACGCCCCGGAAGTTCGAGTCCGGCGCGTCACCACCCCCGCTCGGGAGCCGGTTGACCGCGTGGTCGCCGGTGGCCCACAGATGCTGCACGGCGTAGGCGCGCCACGGGCTCCAGCGCCGGGAGTGCCGCTCGAGCGACCGGGCGTCGCTCGGCAGCCCGAGCCGCTCGGCGGCGACCCGGACGCCGAGGTCACCCGGGAGGAACGCGTCCCGGTCCCCGAGGGCCCGCATGACGACCGTGTCGGCCGTCCACGGCCCGATCCCGGGCAGCGCCAGCAGGGCGGCACGGGCGCTGACAGCGGTACCGAGGTCGAGCG
>JAVEDQ010000247.1 GCA_030840885.1 Frankiaceae bacterium | reverse complement strand
GCGCGAACGCGATGGTGCCGAGGATCATTTCGCCCACGGACGGGATCAGCGGGTTGCTGCCCTCCGCGGCGACGTACACGACGGGGTGCACGTCGGCCTACTTGAAGACGAACGGGCCGACGACGCCAATGAGCGCGAGGGCCTCGACGAGCGCGAACCCGAGGAACAGGTACGTGCGGGTCAGACCGGCGGACTCGGGCTGGCGGGCCGTCGAGTTGATGTAGGCCGCGAAGATGAGGCCGATGCCGATCGCGGGACCGATGGCAGCAAGACCGTATCCAACCGATCCGACACTGCCCGTAACGCCACCACTGGCGGCCTGAAGTGCATCACCCATGTCTGTCGGGTCCTCCTCTTTATGGGGGTGGGGCCTGGCAGGCAGTTGCCGCAGGCAGTTCTAGTGCTCGTCGGCGAGGGACTCCGCCACGTAGACAGCCGTGAGCGTGACGAAGATGTACGCCTGCAGCGAGATGATCAACAGCTCGAAGAAGGTCACGACGATGCCGATCAGGAACGCTACCGAGCCGAAGGCGAGTTGCAGCCCGCCGACACTCCACATGTAGAGCGCCCCGCTGAAGAAGATCAGCACGAGCAGGTGACCCGCGAACATGTTGGCGAACAACCGGACCGCGAGCGTGAACGGCCGGAAGATGAAGGTCGAGACGAACTCGATCGGCGTCAGCAGGATGTAGAGGAACTTCGGGACGCCGGGCGGGAAGAGCGCGCCCTTGAAGTACGTACCGAGGCCCTGCTTCTTGATCCCGACGGTGATGAACAGCACCCAGGTGATGATCGCCAGCACTGCCGGGTAGGCGATGCGACCTGTCACGGGTGCCTGGGCGAGCGGCAGGATCTCGTAGAGGTTCAGCACGAAGATGAAGACGAACAGACATGTCAGGTAGGACGCGAAACGCAGTCCGTCGGGCCCCATGACATCGCGCGCGATCTTGTCCCGGACGAAGCCGTAGATGGACTCGGCGATGAACTGCGTCCGGCCCGGCACCAGCTTCGGCTTGCGCAGCGCGATGAGGAAGAACAGGCACAGCACGATCGTGGCGAAGAAGGCCATCGTGACGAGGCGCGTGACCGCGACGTGCAAGCCGAAAAGCGTGAAGTCCGAGAGCGACTTGAACTCGAACGACGACGGGCCGATCGGGTATTCGTCCTGGAAGCCAGGGTGACTCTCGGCTGCCAGCAGCAGGCTCACGCGCTCCCGCCCCCCATCTTTCGTTCGCTCGGTCGTACCGCTGTGTGACGGGCACGGCGCCCGTGCAATCGCATGGTGGCCTCGGGGAGGTCCGCCGAACCAGCTGACACGCCGCCCCCGAGCCGGCCCGGATGTGCTCGTTGAACCGAGCGCATCGTCGGCCGAGATGTCCCGATCCGTAGCCCGGAGCAGCTCGACGGCATCACCGTATCAGCAAGATTTCTCGCTCCTGTGGGGGGGTGCAGTGGTTCCGAAGGCGGCATCGGCGTAGTCCCTTCCTGCTACCTGGAGGCCATTCGGGCGGCACGACCAGTGTCGGTCACGGAGGCCTGCGACGCCCATGACCACCGAAGTCATAGGCGTCATGCGTCAGACGACGTCGTCGGGCGAACTCGTGGCTCGCGGGAGCTCGACGTCGACGTACGGCGCCTTCGACCGCCACACGGCGGTGGCCTGGGCGACGAGCCAGCCCAGCGTGGCGGCGACGACGGTCCAGGCGAAGGCGTCCGGCTGCAGCCTGTCGGGCAGCGAGGTCCCCAGGGCGAGCACGCCCAACCACAGCACGAGGGTGCTGTAGACGGTGACCCCGACCGGCAGGGTCAGCGACGGTGACACCCGGTTCGCCACCTCGACGACATAGAGGCTGACGCCGAAGAACAGCAGGACGACGACCAGGCCGGCGACGGCGCTGAGCGCCCCGTGTCCGCCGGCGGCGAGCGCACTGACGGCGATGCCGCCGACGCCGACGCCGAGGGCGCCGGCCGTGCCGGAGCCCAAGGAGAGCCCGAGCGGGCTGGGGTGGACGGCGGCGCCTCGGCGGAGCCGAGTCCTCACGCGCGGGTCCCGAGAGCCGGGTTCCCGCGGCCAGACGGTTCGGTGCCGGCACCGGGAGGCACCGCGCGCTCGTTCGGGGGCAGGACGGGCGGGCGTGCGGTGCGGTCGGCGGACGCCCTTCCCGCGTGGCGTCCAGCAGCCCGGTGCGAGCTGCCCGAACCTCGCCCCGGGTAGCGCACCAGGATCAGCGAGAGCAGCGTGAGCAGCACGAACGCGGTCGCGACCGGGATCGGGGAGTTGGAGAACGAAGCGAGCACGCCACCGAAGCCGAGCAGCGCCGCCCACATCCACATCAGCAGCACCGCACGCACGTGGCTGTGCCCGATCTCGAGCAACCGGTGGTGCAGGTGTTGCTTGTCCGGGCTGAACGGCGAACGGCCCGCTCGCGTGCGCCGGACGACGGCGAGGGCGAGGTCGACGAACGGAACGGCCAGCACCATCAGCGGCACGGCCAGCGGCAGCAGCGAGGGCAGGGCGTCTCCCCCGGCGATACCGCCGTAGGACACCTGCCCGGTGACCGACGTGACCGAGGCGGCCAGCAGCAGACCCACCAGCATCGACCCGGAGTCACCCATGAACTGGCGGGCCGGGTAGAAGTTGTGCGGCAGGAACCCGATGCAGACCCCTGCGGTGGCGACCGCGATCAGCGTGGCCGGCGTCGCCCGGTACAGGCCGTTGTTGACGGCGATCTGGTAGGAGTACGCGAACTCGGCGAGCGCGGCGATGGCCGCGACACCGGCCGCGAGCCCGTCGAGGCCGTCCACGAAGTTCAGGGCGTTCACCAGCACGACGGTCAGCAGGATCGTCAGCGGTACCGCCGTCTCGGGGCCCAGCGCCACCGTCTCCCCGTTGGGTAGCAGCGCGTAGGAGAGCTGGATGCCGAGCAACACCATCACGCCCGCCGCCAGGACCTGCCCGGCGAGTTTCGTGATCGCATCGATGCCGAACCGGTCGTCGACGGCGCCCAGCAGGCAGATGAGGAATCCGGCGGCGAGCACCGCACGGGGCTCGCCGTAGTCGCGCGAGACCGCGGAGAGGAAGGGCAGTTGCCCGGCCACCAGCAGGCCGGCCGCGAGCCCCGCGAACATGGCGAGGCCCCCGAGCCGCGGCGTCGGGACGGCGTGCACGTCGCGGTCCCGGATCTCGGCGAGGGCTCCGATCCGGAGCGCGAACCGCCTGGTCAGGGGGGTGACGAGGAAGGTGACAGCGGCCGCGACCACGAACACCAGTGCGTATTCGCGCACGGAGCAGACCTCCCTTCGGCGGGACGGGCGTCGGACGGGGCTCCGACGAGCCGGTCAGCCGCCCGTCGACCCGCTCTTGGTTCCGTCAGTCTGACCGGCCGCCTCACCGTAGGCAGGGAACTGGCTCACCAGCGACCTGACCGCCTCGGCGACCGACTTGGTGGCCGACTCGTCGCGCACCGCCCGGGCGATCAACCCCGCGATCTCCTTCATCTCCCCCTCGGCCATGCCGGCGGTGGTCACCGACGGGCTGCCGACCCGGATACCGCTGGCGACCATCGGCGGTTGCGGGTCGTAGGGGATGGCGTTCTTGTTGAGGGTGATGCGTGCCGCGTC
>JAVEDQ010000209.1 GCA_030840885.1 Frankiaceae bacterium | reverse complement strand
GTTCGTCACGGAGAAGATGGCCGGCAAGCTCACGCTCCGCACCGTGCAGAACGCCGACATCGACCTGACCGACGTGCGGGTGCCGGAGGCCAACCGGCTGGCGCACGCCAACTCGTTCAAGGACACCAGCCGCGTCCTGCGGCTGTCCCGCGGCGGCGTCGCCTGGAACGCGGTCGGCTGCATGATGGGCGCCTACGAGAGCGCGCTGGCCTACGCCAAGCAGCGCGAGCAGTTCGGAAAGCCGATCGCCGGGTTCCAGCTGATCCAGGACCACCTGGTGACGATGCTCGGGAACGTCACGTCGTCGCTCGGGATGGCTGTCCGCACCGCCCAGCTGCAGGACCAGGAGCGCTGCACCGACGAGCAGGCGTCGCTGGCGAAGCTGTTCTGCACTGTGCGCCTGCGCGAGGCGGTCGCCCGTGGCCGCGAGCTCATGGGCGGCAACGGCATGCTGCTCGAGCACGACCTCGTGCGCTTCTGGAACGACGCCGAGGCCCTCTACTCCTACGAGGGCACCCGCGAGATCAACACGCTCATCATCGGGCGGGCCATCACCGGCCACAGCGCGTTCGTCTAGCGCGACCGGACCCCGCAGAAACTCCGGCAAGTCGCCCCAAGCAAGGAGCTCCACGTGCGCATCGAGGACGTCCGTCGCCAGGTCGCGACCCCGCTCGGCGCCCCCGCCTTCCCGGGCGGGCCGGCGTACCGGTTCACCGACCGCGAGTACCTGAACATCGTCTACCGCACCGACCCCGAAGCGATGCGAGCCGTCGTCCCGGAACCGCTGACCGTCGGTGACCCGCTCGTGAAGTTCGAGGTCATGAAGATGCCGGACGTCTCCGGCCTCGGCAGCTTCACCGAATCCGGCCAGGTGCTGCGCGTCGAGTACGAGGGCGAACCCGCCGACTACCTCCACGCGATGTACGTCGACAGCCTGGCCTCCATCGCCAGCGGCCGCGAGATCAGCGCGTATCCGAAGAAGCTCGGTGCGCCGTCGCTCTACGTCGACTCCGACACCCTCGTCGGGACCCTCGACTACGGCACGCTGCGCGTCGCCACCGCGACCATGGGCTACAAGCACCGGCCGCTCGCCGAGGACGAGGCCCGCGCCGAGATCACCGCCCCGACCTTCGCGCTGAAGATCATCCCGGGCTACGACCGGAAGCCCCGGGTGCTCGAGCTCGTGCGTAGTCAGATCACCGACATCACCATCAAGGAGGCCTGGAAGGGCCCGGCACGGTTGCAGCTGTTCGAGCACGTGCTCGCGCCGCTGGCGGACCTGCCGGTCCGCGAGATCGTCTCCGCGAGCCACATCCGCGTCGACCTCACCCTCGGCCGCTTCGCGCCGGCGTTCGACTACCTCGCTGCCGACCACCCCGCCGAGGAGACGTCATGACCGATCCGCTGGAGGGTGTCCGCGTCATCGAGCTCGCGGGGTGGATGGCCGCCCCGGGCGCGGCCGCCATGATGGCCGACCTCGGCGCCGACGTCGTCAAGGTCGAGCCGCTGCGCGGGGACGCGATGCGCGGCGCGATCCGGCAGCCGGAGGTCACCGACCGGGCGCCGGTGGACGCGGCTTTCCAGCACGACAACCGCGGCAAGCGTGGCATCGCCCTCGCCGTGAACAAGCCCGAGGGCGCCGACCTCGTCCGCCGGCTCGCGGCGGGCGCCGACGTGTTCCTCTGCAACCTGCTGCCGCGACGGCAGGCGAAGTACGGCCTCGACAGCGCGTCGCTGTTCGCGCTGAACCCGCGGCTCGTGCACGCCACACTCACCGGCTACGGCGTCACCGGACCCGACGTCGAGCGCGCCGGGTACGACATCACCGCCTACTTCGGCCGCGGCGGGATCATCGACTCGATGACCGAGCCCGGCAACGAAGCCCCGCGCATCCGACCTGCCGTCGGCGACCACTCGGCGGCGCTGGCACTGTTCGCCTCGATCCTCGCCGCGCTCCGGCTCGTCGAGCGGACCGGCGAGGGCCAGGTCGTGGACGTGAGCCTGCTGCAGGCCGCGGCCTGGACGATGTCGGCCGACCTGTCGGCCACGCTGGTCGACGGCGTGAACCCGCCACGCACCGGTCGGCGGTCACGCAACCACGCCCTGCACGGCGCCTACCGCTGCGCCGACGACCGTTGGATCCTGCTGTTCATGCCGGAGCCGCGCTGGTGGCCGCTGTTCTGTCACGCGGTCGGTCGGCCGGAGTGGATCGACGACGAACGCTTCGTCGACATCCCGACGCGGAAGGCGAACATGCCGGCGATCACCGAGCTGATGGACGCGCTGTTCGCCGAGCGCACCCTCGCCGAGTGGGGTGAGCTGTTCGACGAGCAGGGCTTCATCTGGGGCCCTGGCTCGACCATCGCCGACTTCGCCGTCGACCCGCAGGCCGAGGCCGTGGGCCTGTTCCCGACGATCGAGCATCCCGGCGGGTCGTTCCGGACGATCGGTGCCCCGCTGTCGATCTCCGGCGCCGATGTCCGGCCGCGTGGACCGGCCCCGGAGATCGGCGAACACACGACGGCTGTGCTCACCGAGCTCGGGCTCGACGAGGCCGAACTCGCCCGACTGGCCGAGGACGGCATCGTCGGCGGATCGGCCGGCTGAGGCGCTGCCCGGGCTGAGGCTCTCCCTGGGCTGATGCTCTCCCTAGTCTGACGAGTATGGCCAGCGCACCCCGGGACCCCACTCGCGTCCGCCGTCGCCCCGAGCGGGCGGCCTACGACGCCGACGCGATTGTCGCGGTCCTCGACGCGGGGTTCCTCTGCCACGTCGGTGTCGTGCGCGACGGACGTCCCGTCGTCGTCCCGACGCTGTACGGCCGGGACTCCGACCGCCTGCTGCTGCACGGCTCGCCGGTGGCGGGGATGTTCCGCGACCTCGGCCGGACGCCGACGGTCTCCGTGACGGTGACGCACGTCGACGGGCTGGTGCTCGCCCGGTCGGCCTTCCACCACTCGCTGAACTACCGCTCGGTCGTCATCCACGGCGAGGCGGTCGAACTGGTCGAACCCGATGAGAAGGTGCGGGCCCTACGGCTCTTCATGGATCACGTGACGCCGGGTCGATGGGATGCGGTGCGCGAGCCGACCGCAGGTGAGCTGAAGCAGACCTCCGTCTGGGCCGTGCCGTTCGACCGGGCCTCGGCGAAGGTGCGCACCGGACCTCCCGTCGACGACGCCGAGGACTACGCGCTGCCGATCTGGGCCGGGGTGCTGCCGCTCGGCCTCACCGCCGGGATGCCGGTGCCCGACGACCGGGTGCCACCCGAGGTCGCCGTGCCAGCGCACGTCTCGTCCTGGCCGGACGTGGCGCCGGGGTGAGGGCCGCATCCATGGCGAACTCGGCCTCACGCCGACGACTACTGCACCGCGGCGTTGCGGGCGATTGGCTGTCTTCGTCCCGTGGCTCGTCTGCGTGAGCGCCGAACCGGCGCTGCTGCTGGCCCTGGACCTGACCGGCACGTTCGCCTTCGCGCTGAACGGTGCGTTGACAGCCGTCCGTGCCGCGAGGCTGGACATCGTAGGCGTCGTGACCCTCGGCATGATCACCGCCTTGGGCGGCGGGATCTTGCGCGACATCCTGTTGGACGCCCTGCCGCCGGCAACATTCACCGACTGGCGGTACCTCGCGGTTGCTGCCGGCGGTGGCCTGCTCGCGTTCCTGCTCAGCCGGCAACTGAACCGGCTGACGTGGCCGATCACGGTGCTGGACGCGGCCGGGCTGGGCCTGTTCGCCGTCACCGGGGCGAGTAAGGCGCTCGGTCTCGGCTTCGGCGTGTGGCAGGCGGTGATCGTGGGCGCGATCACCGGTGTCGGCGGTGGAACGATCCGCGACGTGCTGATTCGCCAGGTACCCACCGTTCTGCGCAGCGAGCTCTACGCCATACCAGCACTGGTCGCAGCCGGCATCACCGCCGCCGCCACGAGGGCTGGCGTCTACGGCACGGCCGTTGCCGTGACTGCTGCTGCGATCTGCGTGGCGATCCGACTGCTCGGTGTCTACTTCGGCCTCAACGCCCCCAGGCCGCCGGGCACACGGGGAAGCTAGTCCGCCAGCCAGGCCAGCGCGGCGACTACCAGCGCTTCGGTACCCGTGTCGCAGGTGGGCTGCAGAACCGGGGCGAACTGAGCAGAGTGGTTCACGGGGATGTCCTGGGCGACTCGGCCGGCGTCCCGCGCCTCGCGGTAGGCGTCCGCGTCGGTGCACCCGACGCCCCAGTAGGTGTAAGGGATACCGAGAGCGGTGGGGATGTCGCTGAAGTCCTCGCTGGCGGTCTGCTGGCCCAGCGGTCCGGCGCGGTCGCCGAAGTGCTTCACGAAGGCGGCGGCCACCCGGTCGGTGGTGTCGGCGTCGTTGTCGGTCAACGGGAACTGGTCGAACAGCTCGAACTCCGGATCCCGTGGGGAGCCGAACGCCTGACACTCCGCGGAGACGATGCGTCGGATCGCGTCGAGAACGATGGTTCGGGTCTGGTCACTGTAGGTGCGGACGTTGAGCTGCAGCACCGCATGGTCGGGGATGACATTGCTCTTGCTGCCCGCGTGCAATGAACCAACCGTGAGCACTGCGGTCTCCGTCGGTGCGACCTCGCGCGCCACGATCGTCTGCAGTCGCACAACGATGGTCGAGGCGAGGACCACCGGGTCCACGGTTGCCTGCGGCATCGACCCATGGCCGCCACGGCCGTGCACGATGATGCGCATGCTGTCCGCAGCCGACAGCGTCGGCCCGGCGTGCGTGCCGACCTGGCCGGCGGGCGCGGGCAGGATGTGCTGGGCCAGCGCCACGTCCGGGGTATTGAACAGCTGGGCCAGGCCGTCGTCGACCATTGCTCGGGCACCGTCGCCGGCCTCCTCCGCCGGTTGGAACAGCGCGACGAGGGTGCCGTGCCACTGGTCAGCACCCTCGGCGAGCAGCTGCGCTGCGCCGAGCAGGCAGGTCACGTGCATGTCGTGGCCGCAGGCGTGCATGACCGGCACCAGGGTGCCGTCTTCGTCCGTGGCGGTGACCGTGCTGGCGTAGGGCAGGCCGGTCGCCTCCCGCACCGGCAAGGCGTCCATGTCCGCGCGCAGGAGCACCGTCGGCCCGGTCCCGTTGCGAAGAACGCCGACGACACCC
>JAVEDQ010000357.1 GCA_030840885.1 Frankiaceae bacterium | reverse complement strand
CTCGTACGGCGCGACCACACCGTCGCGGTCATCGACCAGGACGCGACCGCCTTCGCGCGGCTCGGTGAGGACTTCCCCGGCCAGATCGTCAACGGCATCGGGTTCGACCGCGACACCCTCACCGAGGCCGGCATCGAGGGCGCGGACGCCTTCGCGGCCGTCTCCAGCGGCGACAACTCGAACATCATCGCCGCCCGGGTGGCCCGGGAGACCTTCGGCGTCGACCGCGTGGTGGCCCGGATCTACGACCCGAAGCGCGCCGAGGTCTACGAACGCCTCGGCATCCCCACGGTGGCCACCGTCCGGTGGGCGGCCGACCAGATCCTGCAGCGCATCCTCCCCGAGGGCGCCGCGCCGGAGTGGTTCGACGCCAGCGGCAACGTGGTGCTCGCCCAGGTGCTGATCGGTCAGGGCTGGATCGGCCTACCGGTCACGACGCTGGAGAAGGCGGCGAAGGTGCGGGCGGCCTGCATCACCCGCTACGGCGAGGGGTCGATCCCGGAGCGGAACACGGTCCTGCAGGAGGGCGATCTCATCCACCTGCTCATCCCCCGCGCGAACGTGACCCACGTCGAGACCGTGCTGACCGGCGGACCGGAGGAGGCCTCGTGATGCACGGCAAGCGGGTCGCGATCGCCGGCGCCGGCAACGTCGGCCGCTCCATCGCCAACGAACTGCTCGACCACGGCCACGAGGTGCTGCTCATCGAGCGGATGCCCCGGGCCATGAAGACCGCCACGGTGGAACGGGCGCATTGGCTCCACGCCGACGCCTGCGAGCTCTCCACGCTGGAGACCGCGCAGCTGCAGGACTACGACGTCGTCGTGGCCGCGACCGGCGACGACAAGGCCAACCTCGTGCTCTCGCTGCTCGCGAAGACGGAATTCGGTGTCCGGCGCGTCGTCGCCCGGGTCAACCACCCGAAGAACGAGTGGCTGTTCAACGAGGCCTGGGGCGTCGACGTCGCCGTCTCGACCCCCCGCATGCTGACCGCACTGGTCGAGGAAGCCGTCTCGGTGGGCGACCTCGTCCGGCTCATGCGCTTCATGCAGGGCCAGGGGTCGCTCGTCGAGCTGACGCTGGGCGACGACTCGCCACTGGCCGGACGCGCGATCAGTGAGGTCGACCTGCCACCGGACTCGGCCCTGGTCGCGATCCTGCGCGAGGGCCGGGTGATCCTGCCGTCCCCGGAGGGCACGCTCGAGGTGGGCGACGAGGTCCTCGCCGTCGCCACCAGCCCGGAGACCGAGAACGAACTCGGACGCCTGCTCGGCTCGCCCTGACGCTGACCCTGCCGCCGCTGACCCTGCCGCGAAGGGGGCTGACACGAACCGCCTGACCTGCGGTTCCGGGTCTGTTCAGCCACGTCCGGCTAGGGTCGATATGTGGTCGTGCGAACCGAGACGTCTGTCGCGAACTCGGCGGACTCCTCGGACCTCTCGGACTCAGCGCGCGCCCAGGACACCGAGAGCCCCGACGTCTTCGTGCCGGGACTGCGCCGCAGCATCGACCTGTTCCGCGCCTTCCGCGTCGAACAGACCGATCCGAACTTCTTCTACACCAAGCTGGCGCAGGACTCGGTGGCCCACGTCGCCGCCTACGAGCCGCTGGCCGGTCAGCTGGTCGTCGACGTGGGTGGCGGCCCCGGCTACTTCGCCGACGCCTTCCGGGCCGCCGGTGCGCGTTACCTCGGGCTCGACGCCGACGCCGGTGAGATGGCGCTGCACGGCCGCCGACCCGAGCCGGGCATCACCATCCAGGGCAGCGGGCTCGAGCTCCCGTTCCGCTCGGGCAGTCTCGACATCTGCTTCTCCTCCAACGTCCTCGAACACGTCCCGGACCCCGAGCGCATGGGCGACGAGATGGTGCGGGTGACCCGCCCAGGCGGCCTGATCTTCCTCAGCTTCAACAACTGGCTCGCGCCCAACGGCGGCCACGAGACCGCTCCCTGGCACTACCTCGGAGGTGACCGCGCCCGCCGCCGCTTCGAGCGCGAGAACGGCCGGCCGCCGAAGAACTACTACGGCCGCAGCCTGTTCCCCGTCTCGGTCGCCCGGATGCTGCGCTGGGGGCGGCGCCACCCCGGCGCCGCGCTCGTCGAGGCCGTGCCGCGCTACCACCCGCGGTGGGCACGGAGCGTCGTCCGCATCCCGGGTGCCCGCGAGATCGCGACCTGGAACCTGCTGCTCGTCCTGCGGCGCCGATGAGCGCCGGACTGCTCGCCCGATCGGAATCGCCCGACCGCGAGAACGACAACAACCGCACGGGGTCGGAGGCGGTTGACGAGCGAGAACCGGCCTACTGGCCGGCGCTGGACGGGCTCCGGGCAGTTGCCGTCATCGCCGTCCTGCTCTACCACGCCGGGTTGACCGGGGTGCCCGGCGGCCTGCTCGGCGTCGATGTCTTCTTCGTGCTCTCCGGCTTCCTCATCACCGGCCTGCTGCTCGACGAGCGGCAGCGCAGCGGCACGGTGCGGCTCGGTCGGTTCTGGGCCCGGCGCGTCCGGCGTCTGCTGCCCGCGCTCCTGGTCCTGCTGGTGGCGACGATCGCGGCCGCGCCGCTGCTGGTCACCGATGATCGGTTGCAGAGCCTGCGCGACGACGCCCTGGCCTCGCTGTTCTACGTGGGCAACTGGCGCTTCGCCTACTCGGGCCAGAGCTACTTCGACCGCTTCCAGGCTCCCTCGCCGCTGCTGCACCTGTGGTCGCTGGGCGTCGAGGAGCAGTTCTACCTGCTCTGGCCACTGCTGGTCCTGCTCGTCGCCGGCGGCCTGCTGCGCCGCCGACGAGCCGGCCGCGTCCGTCCGGCGCTGCGTCTCGGACTGCTCGCCGGCGCCCTGGCCCTCGGCTCGACCGCGCTGCTCGTGGGTCTCCACAGCGCCGGGGTGTCCACCTCCCGGCTCTACTACGGCACCGACACCCGCGCCCTGGCCTTGCTCGTCGGCGCGCTGACCGCCTGCCTGCTCCCCCGCGGCAACCGGCGGCCCCGCCATCGTCGTCTACGTCGGTCAGACATCGCGCTGCCACTGGCCATGACCCTGCTGGGCCTCCTCGGAGCCGGCGGCCTGCTCTACGCCTTCCTGCGCGTCGACGGCCAGGACGCCCGGCTCTACGAGGGCGGGTTCGCGGCCGTGGCGGTCGCCGCCGCCGCGTTGGTCTGCTCCGTGGTCGCGGCACCGAGGGCCCCCGTGGCACGACTGCTGTCGGTCGCGCCATTGGTCGGGTTGGGTCGCGTCTCCTACGCCCTCTACCTGTGGCACTGGCCGGTCTTCCTGACCCTGGACGGCGAGCGGACGGGCCTGGCCGGCCCTGCCCTGCTCGGGCTCCGGTTCGCCGTCGCCCTCGCCTTCGCCGTCGCGTCCTACTTCCTGGTCGAACGCCCGATCCGGCGTCGGGGGCATCGCGTCCGCAGCACGGAGCCGACGGAGGAGCCGAAGGAACGGCGGCGGACTCACCTCCGCCTCCCCGTCGCGGCGGGCGCCGCAACCGTGCTCACCGCCGCCGTCGTCGTTCTCGGCACGGTGCCCGGGGTACTGCCGGTGACGTCGGCCAGCGGGACGACGCAGGACATCGACGGTCTCGCCGCCCAGGAGCAGGCGGCCGGCAACCAGCTGCTCACGCAGCCGCAGCAGCCGGCCCGGCCCAAGGCCGCGGAGCCGGTGCGGGTCCTCATCGTCGGCGACTCGGTCGGGCTGACCGCCGGCATCGCCCTGAAACGGGTGCAGAGCCAGTGGCGCGTGCAGCTGCTCAACGGCGCCATCCCCGGGTGCGGAATCGGTCCGGGCGGCCGGCAACCAGGGACCCCGGACCTCAGCCTGAACCAGGACGTGTGCTCGGACTGGCCGATGTGGTGGAAGAGGACCGTCGATCAGTTCCGGCCCGACGTCGTGCTGTTCCTCAGCGGGCGCTGGGAGACCTCCGACCGCTACCTCGACGGCAAGAAGGTCCGCATCGGTGAGCCCGCCTTCGACCAGCAGCTCTTCGACGCCATGGACCGCGGCATCAGCATCCTCAGCAGCGACGGAGCCCGCGTCGGAATGCTGACGACGCCATGTGTCCAGCCCCAGCTACGCGCCGACGGCAGCCTCGACCCGGCCAGCAGCGCCTTCCGCACCTCTGTCTACAACAGCCTCCTGAACGACGCCGTCGCCCACCACCGCGACGTCGCCGAGACGGTGGACCTGCACGGGACGCTGTGCCCGAACGGGCAGTTCGCCAACGACGTGCAGGGCATGCCGGTCCGGGATCGCGACGGCATCCACATCCTCGTCAACGCGGGGCCGGTGCTTGCCCCGCTTATCTTCGGTACGGCGCGCCGCATGGTCGGACTGCCCAGCGAGCCCCCCGCCGCGAACTAGGCTTCGCCCCATCACCGCGCATCCCGCCTCCTCCCCCCGCTCCGCCGAGCCACCCCCACCGTCGGTCGGGCAGGCATCGGCGCCGAACCAAACCGGGCAGCCCCTGCCCGATCGTCGGGTGATCCCAGGCAAGATCCCGGCGCTGGACGGCCTGCGGGCGCTCTCCGTGCTGTCGATCATGTTCTTCCACTCCAACGCGACGTGGTTCCCAGGTGGCGGCATCGGCGTCGACGTGTTCTTCGTGCTCTCCGGGTTCCTCATCACAGGGCTCCTGCTCGACGAGCGCCGTACGCACGGCCGGTTCCGCCTCGGCTCGTTCTATGTCCGACGGGCCCGGCGCCTGCTGCCGGCGCTGCTCGTCCTGCTGGGCTTCCTGCTCGTCTGGTCCTTCGTCGGCGGCCTCGAGCACCAACAGGGCTCCGAACTCCGCCGGGGGTTGCTGTTCACAGCGGGCTACGCGGCCGACATCCAGGTCGCCTACCTCGGCGAGCTACCGCCGTTCAGCCTCGTCGCCCACATGTGGTCGCTGGCGATCGAGGAACAGTTCTACCTGGTCTGGCCGTTGCTGCTGGCCGGGCTCCTGGCCCTGGGCGCCCGCGTCCGCCGCGGCCTCGTCCTCCCCCTGGCTGTCGTGCTCACCGCCGTCGTCGTGGTGGCGTTGTGGCGCGCCCACCTGTGGCACGGTCCGGCTGACGTCGACCGGGTCTACTACGGCCCCGACACCCACTCCGACGGCCTGCTGGTCGGCTGCGCGCTGGCCCTGATCGCCAGCCGGGTACGGCTGCCGCGGACGCCGGTGCCCGCCCTGCTCGGCGGTGCGTTCCTGATCGGCCAGATCCGGTGGGACAGCCACCTCGCCGGGTTCTCCTACGAGGGCGGCTTCCTGCTCACCGCGCTGGCCGCCGCCGCGGTCGTCGCCGGCGTCGTCGGTGCCCCGCACGGCCGGCTGGCGGCCGCGCTCGGCCGGCGCCCCCTCGTGGCGGTGGGGACCATCTCCTACGGCCTGTACCTGTGGCACTGGCCGGTCTTCATCATCCTCAACGCCGGCCGCGTTCCGCTGGACTGGCTCCCGCTGCAGGCGCTCCGCTTCGTGGTGACCTTCGCTATCGCGGGCGCGTCCTACTTCCTGCTCGAACGTCCCGTCCTCCGGAGGGGACGACGCGGGCAGTCGAGCCCCGTGTCCGGTCCCGTGTCCAGCCCCTGACCGACTTACGGTGGCTGTCCCGCGACTGTCCCGGCATCTCCCCGATACGCCCGACCGCCGGAAGCATCCCGCTCCGGCACATGAAAGGAATCCCGTGCCCCGCGCCCTGATCACAGGAATCACCGGCCAGGACGGCCTCTACCTCGGCGAGCTACTCGTCGCCAAGGGCTACGAGGTGTTCGGCCTGGTCCGCGGGCAGAGCAACCCGAAGATCGCCACCGTCGAGCGCATCATCCCCGGCGTCCAGCTCCTCGAGGGCGACCTCACCGACCTCCCGAGCCTCATCGGCGCCATGGAGATCGCGCAGCCCGACGAGGTCTACAACCTCGCCGCCATCAGCTTCGTCGGTCTCTCCTGGCGCCAGGCGGAGCTGACCGGCGAGATCACCGGCATGGGGGTGCTGCGGGTGCTCGAGGCGATCCGTATCTCGACCCAGAACGACATGAGCCGGGTGCGCTTCTACCAGGCGTCGTCGTCGGAGATGTTCGGCAAGGTGCGCGAGGTGCCGCAGACCGAAGCGACGCCGTTCCACCCCCGCTCCCCCTACGGCGTCGCCAAGACCTTCGGCCACTACATGACGGTCAACTACCGCGAGTCCTACGGCGCCCACGCGACCTCCGGCATCCTGTTCAACCACGAGAGCCCGCGCCGCGGCCACGAGTTCGTCACCCGCAAGGTGACCCGGGCCGTGGCCCGGATCGCCCTGGGCCTGCAGGAGTCACTGGCCCTGGGCAACCTCGAGGCCCGGCG
>JAVEDQ010000105.1 GCA_030840885.1 Frankiaceae bacterium | reverse complement strand
TGCGCGGGCTACTTCCTCGTCGTCAGCATCGCAGCGGTCTCGCCACCCCGGTTGCGGGTCCCGCTCGACGTCCTGTTCGTCCTGGGCACGGCGACGGTGCTGGCCGCCGGCTGGCAGCGGTGGCGGGCCCATCCGCACTCCGACTCCACCGGCGCCCTGCCGTGACCGAGGCGACACGCCGCATCGAGCCCGCCGGAACAACTCACGACGAGGCGTTCGAAGGGCTTGACCCGCTGCAGTCGCCGTCGGCCTCATCCTCGCGGTCGGCGCCGGTCTCGCTGCTCATCGCACTCGTGATCGTGGTCGGCGGCACGGCGTTACAGCTCCTTCGCATCCCGAGGGTGCCGGCCTGGCGGTCGCTGCAGGCCGAGGACGGCGGCATCTTCCTGACCGAGGCGTTGAACCGGCCGTTGCTGTCGACGATCGGCCGCGCCTACGAGGGCTATCTGCACGTCGTGCCCCGGCTGATCGCGGCGTTCGCGTCGCTGTTTCCCCTGAGCTCGGCAGCCGTCGTCATCAACACCGGCTCCTCCCTCGTCGTGGCGCTTCTGGCCCTCTACGTCTACGACGCAGGTCGCAACGTCCTGCCGTCGCGCTGGGGTCGCCTGGTGCTGTGCGGGCTGTTCCTGGCCCTGCCCGCCACCGGCTTCGAGGCGAACGCCAGCATCAACAACCTGCACTGGTACCTGGACTACGCCTGCTTCTGGGTCTTCGTGGCCCGGCCGCCGACCCGGACACGCGTGGCGCTCGGGGTGGTCGTGGCGATGGGCACCGCGCTCAGCGACCCGCTGGCCGCGCTGCTGCTGCCGCTCGCCCTGTTCCGGGTGCAGCAGGCGGTCCGGCGGCGCGACGGCGTCCGCCGCGATGCCATCGTGGCCCCGGTCGTCTTCGTCGTCGGCCTTGCGTTGCAGGTGGTCTACGGCGTCTCCCAGAAGCCGCCGCGGTCCTTCGTCGAGGTCGACTGGCGTGATCTCCCGGGCACCTACGGGCTCCGCGTCGCCGGGTCGTTGTTCGTCGGCGACGCTCACCTGTTGTCGCCCTTCGTGCGCTACGGCGAGGTCTTCGCGCTCGGGCTGCTCGCCGTGGCGGTGGTCGCGGCCGTCGCCGCCTGGCTGGCCTCGCCCGGGCGGCGCGTGATCGTCGGGGTCACCTTCGCCTACTCGGTGATCTTCCTCGTCGTT
Source organism: Frankiaceae bacterium (assembly GCA_030840885.1). Taxonomy (GTDB): domain Bacteria; phylum Actinomycetota; class Actinomycetes; order Frankiales; family Frankiaceae; genus JAVEDQ01. The sequence goes on along the minus strand of JAVEDQ010000105.1, from coordinate 5,762 downwards.
CCGCTGCTCATCCGCGGCACCTCGATCTACCTCGATCGGTCCGTCCCGACCCTGGACGGGTCCCGGTACATGATCGTGCCGTCGGTGCTGCTCGGGGCTGGGTTGTTGATCGCCGCCTTCCGCGTCCCGCGCGGGGCAGGCGGGTGGCTGTTCGCCCGGGTGCTGCTCACGGCGCTGCTCGTGGTCGTCGTCGCCGGTAGCTACCGGATCACGTCCAGCCGCAGTGGGGGCCCGGACTGGCCCGACAACCTGCGCGCGGCGCAGCAGCGCTGCCTGGACCGGGGCGGCGATCCTCCCGGCAGCGTCGGCTCCGCGCGCAGCGCTTTCGCGACACCGGTCGGGCCGGGTCAGGTGGCGATCCCGACAGCTCCCGGCCAGCGGGACTTCTCGGTCTGGAACGTCGTCGTCGACTGCAAGCGGGTACTGGCCGACGCAGGCTGAGTGGAGCAATTCCACAAGTGTCAGGCCGGGTCTGTGACGTCGGCGACCGTGAGCTCGGCGAGAGTCCGGAGTGCTGCGAAGGCGGCGTCGGCGTCGAGCGCGACGGCGACGCCGTGGGCCCCGGCGCCGAGTGTGATCTCGTGTCCGGCGAGGCGCTCGTCGGCGACCACGGGCCAGGCGGTGGTGCTGCCGAACGGCGTGATGGTGCCGCGCTCGTAACCGGTGGCGGCGAGCGCCGCCGCGGCGTCCGGCATCGACACGCGGTGGACGCCCAGCACCGTGCGGAGCTTGGGCCAGGAGATCGACCGATCGCCGGGCACCAGGACGAACAGGTGGTCGCCTTCACCGCGGCGGACGACCAGCGTCTTCACCACGGCGGCCGGGGCGACGCCGCGCACCTCAGCGGCCTCGGCGAGGCTGCGGACCGGCCCATGGCGCAGGACGCGGACGTCGAGCCCGGCCTGCTCCATCGCCGACAGGGCGCGCTGCTCGCTCATGCTTCGAGTGTCGCCCAGCGCGAGGCGCGCGGGAGGATGGCTCCATGCACCAGGTCGCGCCGGAACGCTTCGAGGAACTGGTCGGTGAGGCATTGGATGGCCTGCCGCCCGAACTCGGCCGGCAGATGCGGAACGTCGCCGTCCTGATCGCGGACGACGGACCGCCCGGTCTGCTGGGCCTCTACGAGGGCGTGCCGCTCACCGAACGCGACGAGGGGTACAGCGGCGTCCTGCCGGACCGCATCACCATCTACCAGCGGGCGATCTGCACGATCTGCTCCTCCGACGCGGAGGTCGTCGACCAGGTGCGCATCACTGTGGTGCACGAAGTCGGACATCACTTCGGCATAGACGACGCCCGTCTCACCGAGTTGGGCTGGTGAGACGGGCGGCGATGGTGCAAAGGGTGCTGATGGTGCCGGGGGTGCTCAGGCCAGCGAGGCCTTGAGGCTGATCTCGACGCCGGTCAGCGCCTTGCTGACGGGGCAGCCGGTCTTGGCGGCCTCGGCTGCCTTCGTGAAGCCCGCCTCGTCGAGGCCGTCGACCTCACCCTCGACGGTGATGGTGATGCCGGTCAGCTTGAAGCCGCCGTTGTCCTTGTCCGGGCCGAGCGAGACCTCAGCCTTGACGTCGAGGCTCTGCGGCGTGCCGCCGGCCTCGGCGATGACGTTGGAGAGCTGCATCGCGTAGCAGGCCGAGTGGGCGGCGGCGATGAGCTCTTCGGGGCTGGTGGTCCCGCCGGCGTCGTCGGCGGCACGCTTGGGGAACGACACCTCGTAGGTGCCGACCTTGGAGCTGGTGAGCTCGACCTGGCCGGAGCCCTCCTGCAGTGAGCCGTTCCAGGCGGTCCGAGCGGTACGGGTAGGCATACGTTCTCCTTCAAGCCGGTGTCGTCGCCTCGGTTGACCGGGCAACTACTTTCTGTCTGCCCCGCGGGGCGGGTGCCATGCCCGGCCGTCGGTGGCGATCGACCGTCAGCGGCGGCGCAGCACGGAGACGGCGTACCCGCCGGAGCCCGGCCAGGGTTGGGCGTCCCAGGTGGCGTACCGGGCCTCGAGCGTCAGTCCGGCCTCGTCGCACCAGCGGTCGAAGGTCTCGAGGGCGACGACCTGGGCACTGCGGGGCAGGTGCGCCCGGTCGAGGCCGAACCCGCAGACCAGGAACCCGGCGGGCCGCAGCTGGTCGGCCATGGCGTGGACGGCCTCGGCGGCCCGCTCGGGTGCGATCAGCGGGACCACATTTCCGGCGCAGACGACGAGGTCGAAGCCGGCCGGGTCATCGCCGAGGTCCGCGTGAAGCGCTTCCAGACCCGCCAGGTCCGCCTGCACCCACCGCAGATCGGGGGCGTCCCGCTCGGCTTCGGCGAGCATCGAGGCGTCGCTGTCCACCCCGACGCAGCGGTAGCCGCGGCGGGCGAGCTCGATGGCGACCCGGCCGGTACCGCAGCCGGCGTCGAGCACACGGCAGCCCGGTTCGATCAGGGCGGCGCAGAACGACGCTTCGCCGTGCAGGTCCTTGCCGGAAGCGGCCAGCGCCCGGAAGCGTGCGGCGTACTCGGCGCCGCCACCTTCGGGCCACAGCGTCACGCGATGGTCTCCTGCTGCAAGGTGTTCGGCTGACCACTGCCCGGGCGCAGGACGCCGTCGAGGAAGTCGATCGCCCGCGGGTAGGCGTCGAGGCGGTTGTGCAGCCGGGCGAGTCCGTGGCCCTCGTCGGCGTAGACGAGCAGCTCGCACGGCACGTCCCGACCGCGCAGCGAGGCCACCAACTGCTCGGCCTCGGACAGCGGGACGCGCGGGTCGTTGGCGCCGTGGATGACGAACAGCGGCGCCCGGATGGCGTCGACCTGCCGCATCGGCGACGCCGAGGCGAGGAAGTCGCGGTCGTGCGCGAGGCTGCCGTACTCCCGCTCGCGGGCGGCCCGCCGGTAGTCGGAGGTGTTCTCCAGGAAGCTGACGAGATCGGAGATCCCGACGATGTCGACGCCCGCCGCCCATCGGTCGGGCTGGAAGGCGACGCCCGCGAGCACCATGTAGCCGCCGTAGGAGCCGCCCCACAGCGCCGCGCGGTTCCCGTCGAGTCCGACCGACGGAAGCCAGTCGGCGAGGGCTGCGAGATCGGCCACCGAATCCAGGCGCAGCGTCGTGTCGTCGAGGCCGTAGTAGCGCTTGCCGTAGCCGGTGGAGCCCCGCACGTTGGGGACCGCGACGGCGTAGCCCCGGGCGGCGAGCGCCTGCACGATCGGGGAGAACAACCGCTGCGACTGCCCCTCGGGCCCGCCGTGGATGACGAGCACGACCGGCGGGGGAGTGGCGCCGGCGCTCTCGCCGCTGGTGCTCGGCCGGTAGAGCAGCACCGGCACGCCGAGGCCGTCGAAGCTCGGAACCACGTGCCGCTCCGGTCGGACGAGGGTGTCGGGGTCAGGTGCTCCCGGGCTCGTCGTCATGCGGTTCAGCGCGCCGGTGCCGACGACGTAGCGCCAGACGTCGCCGGGCACGGTGGGGGAGCTGACCGAGAACGTCACCGCCTCCCCGTCGTACGCGAGAACCGGCGCCGGCAGGACGTGGCTGAAGGCGACGACCGCCTCCTCCGGCAGCGGGACCGGGCCCACCGGGTCGAGCTCCAGGACGCCGTCGAGGCGCTCGATCCGGAAGAGCTCGGCCCGGCTCGCCTCGTCGACGTTCTCGACGACGAGCAGCGTGGAACCGTCGGGGCTGGTCCAGCCGTCGACGTCGTGGTCGCGCTCGAGGGCCACCTCGGCGGCACCCGTGGTGAGGTCCACCGCGAACAGCGCCTGGGCGTCGCGGCCGACGTTGCTGCTGACGAGCAGCAGGTCGTCGGCGACCCAGGCGGGGGCCCCGACCACCGCGGCCTCGTCGGGGTGGGCCAGCACGACAACGGGCGGTGCAGGCGGTGCGGCCGGGTCGGTGAGGTCGAGCAGCAGCAGATCGGTGTCCATCGGCCGTGGCCCGGTTCGCAGCACCGACAGCCAACGACCGCCGGGCGAGAAACCGGAGGAGGCCATGCACCAGCCGCCCTCGTCGTAGAGGCAGCGCTGCTCGCCGGTTGCGAGGTCGTGGACCCAGACGTCGAAGTCGACGCCGTTGCGCCGGTTGCTGGTGAACGCCACCGTCGCGCCGTCGGCGCTGACGCCGGCGAAGCCGTGGACGAAGCGGCTGTCGTCGGTCAGCGGCTGCAGCCGGTTCCGGTCGGCCAGCGGAGGGGCCTGGAGGTCGAGCAGCGACAGCTGGTGGCGCTCGTCGCCGGCGGTGTCGGTCGAGAGGACGGCACGCTCGGTACCGGGGACGTAGCGCGCGAGCGAGACCGGCCCGTCGAAGTCGGTCAGCTGCCGTAGCGCACCGGCATCCCACTCGTAGAGCTGGGCGGTGCCCGAGAGGTCGCTGCGGAGCAGCAGCCGCACCTCGCCGTCGTGACCACGCCGGTCGTCGAGGACGGCGGTGGTGCGGCATTGCAGGAGGTCCCGGAGCTCGGGCGGCGCGGCGGTCACGGCCCCTTCTCTACCCTGTCGGCTGCAGTCGTTCGGGGCCCCGTGCGAGGCTGACTCCGGTGCGGCATCCCTGACCCGCCGCGAGAAGGAGTTCCCATGGTCGAGTTGATGCCCGGTGCGGAGCCCTGGGAGGCCGCGGGCAACGGGAAGTACGGCGACGTCGGCGTGCTGGTGCTACACGGTTTCACCGGCAACCCGCAGTCGATGCGCCCGTTGGCCGAGGCGTTCGCCGCGGCGGGCTTCACGGTCTCGCTGCCGCTGCTTCCCGGCCACGGCACGTCGGTGGAGGACATGCTGCCGACCCGCTGGTCGGACTGGTCCCTCGCCGCCGAGGCGGCCTACGAGGAACTCGCCGGCAGGACGCGCACGATGATCGTCACAGGGCTGTCGATGGGCGGCACGCTGACCGCGTGGCTCGGTACGCGGCACCCGGAGATCGCGGGCCTGGTGTTCGTGAACCCGCTCATCGACGGCGAGCAGCCCGGGGTCACCGGCATGGTCGCCCAGCTACGTGAGGCCGGCGTCGAGCTGGTGCCCGGCATCGGCTCGGACATCGCGAAGGCGGGCGTGGAGGAGTCGGCCTATCCGATGACGCCCGTGGAGCCGCTGCTCGACCTGCACGCCGCACTGGCGCCGCTGGTGGCTGACCTGTCCCGCATCCGTTGCCCGGTGCTGATCTTCACCAGCACCGACGACCACGTCGTCGAGCCGGCGTCGAGCGAGACGCTCGACGCCGGTGTCTCCGGTCCGGTGCAGCGCGTGACGCTGGAGCACTCGTTCCATGTCGCGACGCTCGACAACGATGCACCGCTGATCGAGCAGCGCTCGGTGGAGTTCGCACAGCAGGTCGCGCCCGCACGGTAGGGCTAGAAACAGTAGGGCCAGAAACAGCAGGGCCACATCAGTTCGTCCCGGTCAGCATGCGGGTGAGCGCGGCCTGCACCTCGTCGTCGTCGACGTCGCGGATGTGTTGGGCCAGGGCCCTGCGATGTCCGGAGGGGTCGACGACCTGGGCGGTTCGTTCACCCCAGAAGGCGTCGTGCAGGGGTTCGAAGACGACGGCTCCGTGGGCGACGGCACGCTCGAACGCCGCGTCGGCGTCGACGACCGGCAGGTGGAAGGCCGCAGGGGACGAACCCGGCGCCGGTGCGCGCATCCCGCGATCCGGCATCTCCGCGCCGAGCGCGAGGTGCAGCCCTGGCTCGTCGCCGATGCCGGGGAGGTCCATGTCGATGAGCATGGGGTTGCCGTCGGGGAGGAGGAGCCGGCGGGTCTCCCGCGCGCCGAGAGCATCGCGGTACCAGGCCGCAGCGTCC
>JAVEDQ010000101.1 GCA_030840885.1 Frankiaceae bacterium | reverse complement strand
TGGGTGGAGGTGGTAGCCACCCAGTGGTTCGGCATCGCCGGCCGGTCTCACCACAGGAACGTGCCCGTCGACCCGCCGCGGTCCGGCCGACCCGCGGGGCACCGCACGGTCCGGCAAGCCGATCGGCCGATCCCCCGCTTGTCGTCAGGGCCGGGTCCGGGCGGCGTCCGCGGCGTCCGCGGCGTGTGTGGCCGCGCCGCCGGAGCTGGCAGCGCGGGAGGGGGGCCGGCAGCATGGATGTGCGTGATGGTCAGGTAGTAGGTCGATCGCGGTGGCACGTCGCGGGCCTTCAGCCCAGGCATTGGGCGGACCGAAGGAAGGACGGGGGGCAGCCGGACATGGCGGCCGCGCAGCGCGGCGACGGTGGGCTCGTCCGTGGTCGAGAAGACAGTCCATCTCGGTACGGGTGGCCACTGGTTGAACGGTGCGACGCCGATGGCGACTCCGTGCACAATCAAGCCTGTCCCGGTGCCGGCGAGGATGGGCCCGAGGAGTGCGTCGGGGTACGAGGTCAGCATGTCCAGCAGTTCACGGCCATGCCGATCGACGATCACGATGCCTGGCGGCTGATCAGGGGTTGTCCGCTCCGCCGTGCTGCGCGCATGTCGCTTCGGAGCCGGCGCACAGGCGGCGACCCTTCGCCGACCGCCGCCGGGGTCGCTGCTGACCGGAGGGGTGCCGCTGTTTCCCGACGGTGCCGGGGACGGGGCGCCGGCTAGCACTTCCCGGCCACGGTGCCGACCGTCGCCTCGAGGCGAGCGCTCCCGGCCACGTCGGCGAGGTGCGCTAGCTCATCTTCGACCGGCTCAGCGAGGCTCAGGTGGGGCACCCCGCCGAGATCGGCGAGCGCATCGCCGCAGCGATCGACGAATAGAGACTTGTCACTGGGTGTGGCCATCGTGGCGGTCGCCGATACACCACCGCCAGGACAGAGTCAGGGCTGCGTCGGCGGGGGTGGTTTCGCGCGTTTGACCTGGTACATGTCGGTGTCGGCGTTGAGCCAGGCGCCGGTCAGGCCGTTGGCGGGGTCGCGGGCGGCGATGCCGACCGAGGCGGCGATTCCTTCGGTGGTGAGCAGGTGCTGCAGCCGGTCCCGCTCCCGGGCGGCGGCCGGCTGATCCGTCTCGACGGCGAGGACGGCGAATTCGTCGCCGCCGAGGCGGGCGGTCAGGTCGGCGCTGCGGGTCGCGGCGCGCAGCACCCGGGCGGTCCGCTGGAGCAGCAGGTCGCCGGCGGCGTGGCCGTGCCGGTCGTTGGTGGCCTTGAGCCGGTCCAGATCGAGTACCAGCACACTGGCGACCGCGCCGAAGCGGCGGCATCGCTGTTCCTCCCGATCGAGCAGCAGCTGCCAGCCGCGCCGGTTCAGCAGCCCGGTCAGCGGGTCCAGCAGCGCGTCGGCCTCGGCCCGTTCGGCGCGTCGGCGGGCGGTGTCGAGCCGCAGATCGTCGGCGAGCACCGTGGACAACAACCGGGCCTGCAGATCCACCAGCGGCAACCAGGAGCGGACCTGCGGAGACCGGGGCTCCCGGTCCAGCGCGCACAGCGTGCCGAACAGGGTGGCGCCGTCCACGGTGAGCGGAACGCTCAGATAGGCCGCGATCTGCCAGCGCCGGACCAGCGGCGCATCACGTAGGGCGGGCACGGCACGGACGTCCGGGATGATGCGGGGCGCCCCCTCGTCGATCACTCGGTGGCAGAGCGTGTCGACCCAGCGGAACTGTTCTCCGGGTCCGGCGGGGTAGCCCTCGCCGCCTGTGGTGAGCACCGTGTAGGTGCTGCCGCTGACCCGAGTCAATGCCCACAGCCGGAACCCCAGCTCCCGGCACAGCTGCCGCATCACCTCCCCGGCCGCCTCGGCCAGATCGGAAAACGCGGCATGCGCCGCCAGCCCATCGCCGGTCGGACCATGGGCGGCCGGCCCAGCAGCCCGACCCTCGTCGTCACGCATTGTGCTCTCTGTGCTTACCGGAAGCCCTACCCGGAAACCCGCCGCAACCCCGAAGCTTCAGCCCGAGTGACCCCGCCCCCTCAGGAAGTGCTTATGGACGGTCTGGAGTTGACCCGCTTCTGTGGACACCCTGATCTTGGGCGTAGGCCCAGGAAGGGAGTCCCCGTTGGGACGCAGGAGCAAGTACCCGGAGGAGTTCCGGGAGCAGGCGGTGGCGATGGTCCGGGACAACCCGGACCGGGCGCTGGCGGAGGTCGCGCGTGATCTCGGGGTCAACGACTCGACGTTGTCGAACTGGGTCAACCGGGCCCGGATCGACGCCGGCGAGGGCCGTCCGGAGGAGCTGAGCACCTCCGAGCGGGAGGAGCTGGTCAAGCTCCGCCGGGAGAACGCCCGGCTGAAGATGGAACGCGAGATCTTGAAAAAAGCGGCGGCCTTCTTCGTTCAGGAGTCGACGAGGTGACGCGGTTCGCCTGGATCGATGCGAGGAAGGCCGAGTTCGACGTCGCTGTGATGTGCCGCTGCCTCAAGGTGTCCCGGTCGGGCTACTACGCCTGGCGGGCGCGTCCGGTCTCGGCGCGGGCGACGGCCGACGCCGTGCTCGTCGAGCAGATCCGCACCGTGCACCGCGACTCGCGCGGCACCTACGGCGCGCCCCGGGTTCATCTCGAGCTCGCTGATCTCGGGGTGCGCTGCGGCCGCAAGCGGGTGGCCCGCCTGATGGCCGTCGAGGGGCTCCGTGGGGTGGACCGCCGCCGGTTCCGGCTGGGCTGCACCCAGCGGAACCCGCACGCACGGCCGGCTCCTGACCTGCTCGAACGCGAGTTCACCGCGGAGCTGCTGAACCAGAAGTGGGTCGCCGACGTCACCTACGTCCCGACCCGGCAGGGTTGGCTCTACCTGGCGGTGGTGCTCGACGTGTGCAGCCGGCTCGTGGTCGGCTGGTCGATGCGCGGCGACCGCAAGGCGGTGCTGGTCGCCGACGCCGTCCGCGCCGCGGTCGCCCGCCGCGGCGGCACCGCAGCCGGCGTCATCCACCACTCCGACCAGGGCGCCGAGTACTCGAGCGGGGAGCTGGACCGGACGCTGCGGGCCGCCGGCATCCGGGCCTCGATGGGTTCGGTCGGCGACTGCTACGACAACGCGATGGCCGAGAGCTTCTTCGCCACCGTCGAGACGGAGCTGTTCGACCACGAACACGGCGGCATGTTCGACACCCACCGCCACGCCAAGCTCGCGATCTTCGACTGGATCGAGACGTTCTACAACCGGCGCCGCCGGCACAGCGCCCTCGGCGGCGTCGCTCCCCTCGTGTTCGAGCAGCAGGTCGCCGCGCTCGCCGAGGCAGCGGCATGAACCCGCCGCGTGACGACGGCGTGACGACCTGCCTCGCCTGCGCCCAGCCCATCACCCACCGCCGAGGACGGCAGCGGTACTGCTCGGCCGCGTGCCGGCAGGCCGCCTACCGGCGGCGTCAGCCGTCGCTCCCGCTGCTGCCACCACCACCGGCTCGACCACGACGGGTCTCCAGCGTCTACGCCTGCGACGAGTGCGACTGCCGCTACGCGGGCGTCCAGTGGTGCGACGACTGCAACCGTCCCTGCCGTCGCATCGGCACCGGCGGCCAGTGTCCCGAGTGCGACCACCCGATCACCATCGACGAGTTGCTCACGGCCGTGCCAAGCTGAGAACGATCCACCAGCCGGTGTCCACGAAACCGGGTCAGGTCCAGTCTCGGTGGGGGGAGGGCGGAGTTGGTAGCCGCGCGTAGCGAAGGCTGAGCTGCGGCCCCGCATCGACGACTCGTCCGGGCTGCGGCTCAGTGCGTCGTGCCGGCGACCGGGACCGTCTGGCAGATGACCGAGCCCTGCCGCTTTACCGCCGCTGGCGTCATAACCGTGCCCCAGCAGCTCGATGACGCGATCAGGGCTCGGGGCCTACTTCGTGCGGGAAGGC
>JAVEDQ010000352.1 GCA_030840885.1 Frankiaceae bacterium | reverse complement strand
GGACGTCGGTGAGCACGGGCTGGCCCCGCCGGAGCTGATGGGTGGCGAGCATCGTCTCGTCGTGCATGTGCTCGTGCTGGACGACCATGCGGTGCACGAACGCGCCGGCGGTCAGCGGCCGGTCGGGGGAGAACGTGGCCGTCTCCAGCGAGTCCAGCACCTTCGAGCGGACGGTGCGCAGGTAGCTGTGCGCGTCGTCGCGCCGGAGCAGCGGCAGGGTCGTGCGGGTGGCGCGGGGGTGCTCGAAGGCGTCGTAGATGTCGTCGATCTCGGGACGCATCGGGGCAAGCCCCGCGGCTTCGCGGAGCAGCCACTGCTCCTCGTAGTTGCCGATGTGGGCGTAGTCCCAGACCAGCGGGGACATCAATGGCGAGTGCTGGTGGAGCAACTCGTCCTCGTCGAGGACGTCGATGGTCAGCGCCTCGCTGCGCCGCCGGACGCGGATCAGTTCGGCGGCCAGCTGCTCGCGGACGGCATCGTCGGATGACTCGGGGAGGTCGGGCGCCGTGAGGTCGGTGTGCGCTAGGTCGGTCTGCGGGAGGTCGGTCAGAGCCACAGGGCATGCCTCCGGTCGGCGGGCGTGGCGGACGGTTCGGGCAGGTCGGCAGCTGCCGAGGCGAGGACGTCGTCGGCCGGACACCGGCCGCGGTCGGTGTACTGCTCGACGAACGCCTCGACGGCGGGGACGAGCTCGGCCGCGCCGAGCCGGGGGAGCGCGTCGGCGGCCAGTGCGAGACATCGCAGGGCCGCCCGCCGCAGCCGCCGGTCGGCGACCCCGGAGCGGATGGCCACCGGGGTCAGGTCGCGCACCGCTTCGGCGGCGTCGGCCGCCGAGTCCCCGGCGGCCGCATCCTCCATGAGGGCCGTCGTGACGGCGACGGCGACCGGCCAGAGCTGATCGGGCAGCGCGTCGAGGTAGCGGATCTCGAACCACCCCCGCGGACGTACCGGCGGGAACAGGGTCGTCAGGTGGTAGGCGAGGTCGTCCTCCGTCGGGGCCGGCAGCCCCGTCCGCCCGCCGACCCAATCGGCGAAGGTGAAGCCGGGGTCGGCGACCCAGGGGCCGTCCGGGGTGCGCACCAACATGACCTGCGCGGCCAGCGCGTGCCGGGCCCAGGCCTCGGCCGGGTCGTCGCCACTCGGCGCGGCGCTGCGCGTGGCGTCGACGGCCGACCAGATGCCGAAACGGCTGCTGCGGTCACCGGTCGGGCGGCCGAAGCGCAGCGGCGAGTTGGCGAAGGCCCCGAGCAGGACGGGGAGCAGCGCGTTGGCGAGGTGCCACCGCCGGCGGACGTCCGCGGCATCGGCGCCGGCGTCCAGGCTGAGCTGCACCGCGGCGGTGGAGGCCATCATCGCCTCTCCGGCCACCCCTCGGCGGGTGAAGTACTGCTGCATCGCGTCGTAGCGCGGGCCGAGGGTCTGCAGGACGGGCGGGCGGAGCGGATCGGTGCCTTGCCCGACGAGGCGGAGACCGGCTGCGTCGAGGGCGGGGGTGAGGGCGGCGAGATCTTCGGCGAGGCCGGTGCAGGCGCCGGAGAGGTTCGGCGACACCAGGCTGCTCAGCTCGAGTTGGCCACCAGGTTCGAAGGTGAGGGCACTGCCGTGCGGGAGGACGACGCCGGCGAGCGTTCGCTGCATCTCGGCGATCGGCACGGCGCGGCACGGGTCGTCGTCGGCGACGACGAGCCATTCGGACTCGATGCCGACCGCGCCTGGAGGGCCGGTCTTGAAGCACACCCGCGTCACGAAGCCGTGGACGTCTTCCACCCCGGCCAGCTGCCGCCGGTTGTCGTAGGTCGGATTCAACGGAGGGTCCCGCCTTCCTGGCCCTGGTTGGGCCGCCACGGCGTCGAGGTCGTCGACAAGCAGGTGCTGAACGGAGCGTAGAGGGGACCGCCGACAGTTCCGAGGGGTCCCCGGGTCTCATCCAGTATTCGTGGCGGAGCCGTTGGCGGTTTCAACAGGTGACGATCATGCAAGAGGCGCCGCCTCGGCGAGTACCGGACGGACGGGACGGGTGCGGGACCGGCCGACCGACCAGGCGAGAGCCGCCGCCGCGGCGCAGAGCCAGCCGGCGGTGATGAAGGCCGGCGAGTACGAGCCGAGCTCGCTGCGTGTCACCCCGGCGGCGTAGGCGGCGACGGCGGCGCCGATCTGGTGGCTCGCGAAGACCCAGCCGAACACCACCGACGTCCGCTCCCGCCCGGCGACGCCGGCGCACAGGGCGATGGTCGGCGGAACGGTCGCCACCCAGTCCAGACCGTAGAAGGCGATGAAGAGCAGCAGGGGGAACGAGCCGGTGGCCAGCACGGTCGGCAGCGCCAGCAGCGCGAGACCGCGCAGCGCGTAGTACCAGGCCAGTAGCTTGCGCGGGTCGACCCGGTCGGTGAGCCATCCCGACGCCGTCGTACCGACGATGTCGAACACGCCGATGGTGGCGAGCAGTGAGGCGGCGGCCACCTCGGTCATCCCGTGGTCGTGGGCGGCGGGGATGAAGTGGGTCCCGATGAGCCCGTTGGTCGAGGCGCCGCAAACGAAGAACGACCCGGCCAGCAGCCAGAAGCGGCCGCTGCCCGAGGCCAGGCGCAGGCCGGCGAAGGCGGTCGCCACCGGGTTCCCGGCGACGCGCGGTGGCTCGACCGGGGCGTCGGCGGGCACGCCGTAGGCCCGGGTGCCGACGTCCTCCGGTCGGTCGCGGAGCAGCAGGAGCACGAGCGGGACGGCGAGCGCGGCGGCGATGGCGACGGTCGCCGAGGCGCTGCGCCAGCCGTGCGACATCGTGAGCCCGGCCAGCAACGGCAGGAAGGCTAGCTGCCCGGTGGCGCTGGCCGCGGTCAGGACGCCGGTCACCAGCCCGCGCTTCTCGACGAACCAGCGGTCGGCGACGGTCGCGGCGAAGACGCTCGCCAGGCTCCCCGTCCCGAGGCCGACGACAACGCCCCACAGCAGCACGAGCTGCCAGGGTTCGGTCATGCGGATCGTCAGGCCGGAGCCGACCGCGCACAGGCCGAGCGCGACCACGACGACCCGGCGGATGCCGAAGCGCAGCATGGCCGCGGCGGCGAACGGGCCGGTGAGCCCGTAGAGGACGAGGTTGACGCCGATGGCCAGCGAGATCGTCGCGCGCGACCAGCCGAGGTCGTGCTGCAGCGGGTCGATCAGCACGCCAGGCGTCGACCGGAACCCGCTGGAGAGCAGCAGGGTCAAAAAGGCGACGCCGGCGACGATCCAGGCGTAGTGAGGGCGGGTCCGTCCTGCCAGCAGATTCACCCTTCGACCGGTCGCAGCCGAAGGCCCGGCCCAGGGGTCAGCTGTGTTTCAGCGGGAGTAAGGACCCTGCCGTCCTCGGCGCACCGGACCACTGCCTCGACGGCGCCGCCGCAACCCCGGTGCCGGACCTCGACGAGGGGCCCGGCGTCATCGCCGAGGTGCCGGTCGCCCCACTGCAGCAGGCCGACGACGACGGGCTGCAGGTCCCAGCCGGCGGCGGTGACCAGGTATTCGACGCGGCTGCGACGGCCGGGCTCCTGGTAGGAGCGACGTTCGAGTACCCCGGCTGCGACGAGCGTCCTGAGCCGGTCGGCTAGGACGGCGTCGCTGATGCCGAGGTGGCGGCGCAGTTCGTCGTAGCGGCGCAGGCCGTTGAAGGCGTCGCGCAGCACCAGCAGCGACCACTTCTCGCCGACCACGGCCAGCGCCCGGGCGACCGAGCAGTTGTCGGTTTCGACCTGGCGCCAGTCCACGAGCGGACCCTAGCTGACTTCGGCCGACGAAGTCAGGAGTAGCGTCCGACTATCCGACGAGCTGCCGCACCTGCGGAGGAGATCCCGTGCCCGAGCCATCCGCCCAGCCTGCGCCTGAGCTGCCTTCCCCAGATGTAGGCCTCGACCGCGCCGGGCCTTTCCTGCGCGGAGCTGGCCTGGAGATGACCGAGATCTCCGCGACCCGCGTCGTCGGCTACATCGACCTCGGTCCCGATCAGCACACGCCGTGGGGAGTCGTCCACGGCGGCGTCTACACGACTGCGGTCGAGAGCGCCGCGAGCGTCGGGGCGAGCACCGCCGTCGCCGGCAAGGGCCAGTTCGCGGTCGGCGTCCACAACTCGACGGACTTCCTCCGCGCCATGACCGAGGGTCGGGTCGACGTCGAGGCGGTCCCGGTGCAGCAGAGCAGCGTGCAGCAGCTCTGGGACGTCCGGCTCACCAACGCCGAGGGCAAGCTCGTCGCCCGTGGCTCGGTCCGGCTGCAGAACGTGACCCCACGCGGCTGATTCGCCCCCTCCCACCCGAGGCGTCGAGATCTACGCGTGCTGAGCTGCGGGTTCGGGCCGAAGATCGCTACGGCTCGAGGAGTCAACGCGGGTAGAGCGCCCGTTGACGAGATCGGCGATCTCGGCGCGCACCTCGTCGGCCCGGTCGTGCTCGACCTGGCAGGTGCCCGCGTTCGCGTGCCCGCCACCGCCGTGACGCAGCATCGCGGTGCCGATGTCGAAGCGCGACGAGCGGTTGACGATCGACTTGCCCACCGCGAGCACGGTGTTCAGGTTCGCCCGGCCCGGGATCAGGTGCACCGAGACGGTGGTCTGCGGGAACAGTGCGTAGACCGTGAACCGGTTGCCGGCGTGGATGGTCTGCTCGTCGCGGTAGTCGACGACCACGAGCTGACCGTCGACGGAACTGACCCGACGCAGCTGCTCGACGAACAGCTCCGACTGCTGGCGGTAGAGCTCGACCCGCTCGGCGACGTCCTCGAGCTGCAGGATCTCGTCGACGGGCATCGAGGCGCAGACGTCGATCAGATCCATCATCAGGGCGTAGTTGCTGATTCGGAACTGCCGGAAGCGGCCGAGGCCGGTGCGGCTGTCCATCAGGTAGTTCAGCAGCGTCCACCCGGTCGGGTTCAGGATGTCCTCGACGCTGTACTGGGCGCTGTCGGCCTGGTCGACCGCCGCCATCAGGTCCTCGGGGATCTCCGGGAACCGGGCGTTGCCGCCGTAGTAGTCGTAGACGACCCGGGCCGC
>JAVEDQ010000070.1 GCA_030840885.1 Frankiaceae bacterium | reverse complement strand
ACCTTCATCACCCTGCAAGGAGAAGCGATGTCCCGCCTCCAGCTGGCCCTCAACGTGTCCGACCTCGACGGGGCCGTCGACTTCTACTCCAAGCTGTTCGGCGTCCAGCCGGCCAAGCGGCGCCCCGGCTATGCGAACTTCGCTGTCGCGCAGCCGCCGCTGAAGTTGGTTCTGATCGAGAACGCCGGGGCCCGCGGCGCGGGTGTCGTCGGCGCGCTGAACCACCTCGGTGTCGAGGTGGAGAGTCCCGCGGAGGTCGCCGGTGCCACGCAGCGACTGACCGGAGAAGGCCTCGACACCCTTACGCAGGACAACACCACCTGCTGCTACGCGGTCCAGGACAAGGTCTGGGTGCACGACCCGGACGGCGCGCCCTGGGAGGTCTACACCGTGCTGGCCGATGCCGCCGACTCCAGCGAACTCGGTGGCGACGGCGGCTGCACGACGGACGCCGGCGGCGCCTGCGTTCCCACCGGGGCCGACGTCGAGTTCACCGGTGCGGGCGTCCCGGTCGCGGCGAGCAGCGCCGGGTGTTGCCCGTGAGCGACCTCGTGACCGAGAAGGCCAAAGCTGCTGCCGGACCGGACGCGCCGGTCCTGCAGCAGCTGTCCACGCTGGACCGGTTCCTGCCCGCCTGGATCGTGCTGGCGATGGCAGCCGGACTCGGCCTCGGTCGACTCATCCCCGGCCTGAACGACACGTTGGACAGGGTGTCGTTCGGTTCGGTCAGCCTGCCGATCGCGCTCGGTTTGCTGCTGATGATGTATCCCGTTCTTGCCAAGGTCCGGTACAGCGAGCTGCAGCGCGTCACCGGCGACCGGCGGCTGCTCGCCGCCTCCCTGGTGCTCAATTGGCTGGTCGGGCCGGCCCTCATGTTCGCGCTGGCCTGGCTGCTGCTGCCGGACCAGCCGACCTACCGCACCGGGCTCATCATCGTCGGGCTGGCCCGCTGCATCGCTATGGTCCTCATCTGGAACGACCTGTCCTGCGGCGACCGGGAAGCGGTGGCGATCCTCGTCGCCATCAACTCGGTGTTCCAGGTCGTGGCGTTCGCCGCCCTCGGCTGGTTCTACCTGCACGTGCTGCCCGGTTGGCTCGGCCTCGACCAGACGGACCTGCACGTCAGCGTCTGGGACATCGCCAAGAGCGTGCTGGTTTTCCTCGGGATTCCGCTGCTCGCCGGCTACCTCACCCGCACGATCGGCGAGCGTGCTCGCGGACGGGAGTGGTACGAGTTCCGCTTCCTGCCCCGCATCGGTCCGGTCGCGCTCTACGGGCTGCTGTTCACCATCGTCATCCTGTTCGCCCTGCAGGGCGACACGATCACCAACCAGCCCGGCGACGTCGCCCGCATCGCGCTGCCGTTGCTGGCCTACTTCGCGCTCATGTTCGGTGGCTCCTTCGCGCTCGGGATGCGGCTCCGGCTCGGCTACGCCAAGACCGCGACGCTCGCGTTCACCGCTGCCGGCAACAACTTCGAGCTCGCCATCGCCGTCGCGATCGGTGTGTTCGGGGTGACCAGCGGTGAGGCGCTCGCCGGCGTCGTCGGGCCGCTGATCGAGGTTCCGGCTCTGGTCGCCCTCGTCTACGTCGCGCTCTGGGCCCGCCGGCGGTTCTTCCGCACGGCGGCCTCCGGAGCTGTCCGATGACCGGTCCCCTGCACTCGTCCGCAAGGGCCCCGAGCCGCAAGCCCAGCATCCTGTTCGCCTGCCGGAAGAACGCGGGCCGTTCCGTGACCGGCAAGGTCCTCGCCGAGCACTACGCCGCCGGTGCCGCCGACGTGTTCTCGGCCGGCTCCGAACCCGGAGACGCCATCCACCCGGAGGTCGCGGCCGTGCTGACCCAGCTCGGGCTCGAGCTGCGGGGTGAGGCACCGAAGGGATTCGACCCCGATGGCCGCTACGACGTCGTCGTCACCATGGGCTGCGGCGAAGCCTGCCCGGTTTTCCTCGGCGCCCGCGACACCGACTGGGAACTCGACGACCCGAAGGGCCAGGACGAGGCGGGTGTGCGGCGCATCGTCGCCGACATCGACGGCCGGGTCCGGCAGCTGCTCGGCGAACTCGTTCCGGCTCTCGAACTGCCGCCATCCGTGCTGGCCCGCGCGAGATCCGACGCGTCGCGGTGAGCGTCGAGAACAACAAGCTCGTGGTGAGGCGGGCCGTCGCGGAGGTCGTCAACGGCGGGAACCTGGACGCGGTCGACGACCTGTACGCGCCGGAGATCGCCGCAGCCGCTCGGGCGTGGGTGGCTCCGTTCCGGGCCGCCTTCCCCGACGTGCAGATGGACGTCGTGGCCCTGGTCGGCGAGGGCGACACGGTCGTCGGTCACTTCCGCTGCTCGGGCACGCAGACCGGTGAGTGGATGGGCCGACCGCCCAGTGGCCGGGCCTTTCGCGATGTCCGCGAGGTCTACTGGTTCACGGTTCGAGACGGTCGCATCGTCGACTCCTGGGGCCTCGAGGACAACGATGAACGACGCCGTCAACTTCGGGCGTCGCGGTCTCCCGGTCGACTCTGAGCGTCACGCCGACAGAGCCAATCATTGTCGGACCGCACAGCCGGCGAGGATGGTCGGGCGGGGGAAACGCTGACGAAAGCCAAAGCAGTATGCGGTGGGACCGTGCTGCCGGTTGACGGAACTGCCTGATCGTTGATCTTCACTTGGGCGTGCAGGCCGGGTCGGTCGGGGACTCATACGGCTGTAATACAGTTTCGTCAACGGGTCTAACACGTGATCTGTCTCACCGTACATATTCGGACATCTTCGTGTGAGGCTGGCCTCCGGCTGTCGACGCGGCCGGTGCGAAATCTTGTGCTTTGTCGATCACCCGCCCGGAGGCTTCATGCGCGCCGCGACTCGGACTCGCCGTTGGTCTGCTCTGCTCCTTGCGGTGCCGTTGTCAGCTGTTGGGGTGAGTGTGCTGGTGGGTACCGCTGCCGCCCAGGCGGTACAGCCTCCACCAAGTCCCCCGTCACAGCCCAGCGCGACCGCCGTGCTTCATCCGGAGGCGGATCACATGGGTTCGACGATTCGGGCACATGAACCGACCACGCCCACGCCGACGCTGTCGCCGCGGACGCTTCAGAACCTGTCGGTGGCTGGCGGGCAGCCGTATGGGCATGACGTCAGCAGCTTTCAGGGCAACGTCGATTGGAGAACGACCGCCGCGAACGGTGCCAAGTTCGTCTACGTCAAGGCGAGTGAGGGGACCAGCTACCTCAACCCCTACTTCGGTCAGCAGTACAACGGATCCGTCGGCGCGGGGATGATCCGCGGGGCTTATCACTTCGCGTTGCCGAACAACTCAAGTGGCATCACTCAGGCGAACTATTTCGTCGATCACGGTGGTGGCTGGACGGCGGACGGCACGACGCTGCCACCCATGCTCGACATCGAATACAACCCGTACGGCGCGAATTGTTACGGGCTCAGTCCGACAGCGATGTCCAGCTGGATCCACGATTTCTCGAACACCGTGTTCTCCCGTACCGGTCGCTACCCGACGATTTACTCGACGACCGACTGGTGGAACAGCTGCACCGGCAGCGACCCCTCATTCGGCTCGACCAACCCGCTGTTCATCGCCCACTACTCCAGCTCACCGGGCGTGATGCCGGCCGGCTGGCGTTTTCAGACCTTGTGGCAGTACAGCGATACCGGCACCTTCCCCGGGGACGCTGACGTGTTCAACGGCTCGATGACGCGGCTGGCCAACTTCGCCGCCGATCCGGTGCAGGCGTATTACCGCAGCTTGGGTGGGGCCACCTCCTATCTCGGCTCTCCGGTCGGAGGCGAGTACACGCCGTCGGCGGGAGGCTTGGCGCAGAACTACACGTCAGGGTCGATCTACTGGTCAAGCAGCACAGGCGCGCACGCCGTCCACGGCGCGATCCTGGCCCGCTATCAGGGTCTTGGCGGTCCCGCCGGAGTGCTGGGCTACCCGACCACGGATGAGTCGGTCACCCCGGGCGGTACGGGTCGGTACAACCACTTCGCCGGCTCAGGTGGTTCGTCGATCTACTGGACTCCGACGACCGGCGCTCACGGAATTCAGGGCGCCATCCGCGCTCACTGGGCCGCCCTTGGCTGGGAACGCAGTGCACTCGGCTATCCCACAACCGACGAAACGGTCACCCCGGGCGGTGTCGGCCGGTACAACCACTTCGCCGGCTCGGGTGGTTCGTCGATCTACTGGACTCCGACGACCGGCGCTCACGAAATTCAGGGCGCGATCCGCGCCCGCTGGGCCGCCCTTGGCTGGGAACGCGGTCAGCTGGGCTTCCCCGTCTCCGACGAGTACGCCATCCCGGGCGGACGCCGCAACGATTTCGTCCACGGATCCATCATCTGGACGCCGTCCACCGGAGCCATACCCACATACACCTAACCCCTTCGACGAAGTCGGAT
>JAVEDQ010000059.1 GCA_030840885.1 Frankiaceae bacterium | reverse complement strand
CGGAGGCGTAGGCGGGGTCGGCGGCGTACCCGTCGAAGAAATGCTCCGCGTCGACGAAGACACGCTGGCCCTCGGCGCGCAGGTGCGTCACGGTGTCGCGGATCATCGCGAGGTTCTCCTCCGCCGTCGTGCGCAGTGCGCGCTCGACGTGCCGGATGTCGGCCTTGGCGACCAGGCAGACCACCGCGGTGCCTGCTTCCCGCAGCGCCGCGACCTGCGGGTCGTCGGCGGCGACGGCGTGCGCCCGGCGCGTGGAGCCGAAGGCGGTGAGCGTCGCGGTGGAGAGCTGCAGCTCCGAGCGGGCCCGCCGGAAGAACTCGGCGTCCTTCGGGTTCGACCCCGGCCAGCCGCCTTCGATGAACCCGACCCCGAGTTCGTCGAGGTTGCGGGCGACCGCCAGCTTGTCGGCGACCGACAGCGACAGTCCCTCCTGCTGCGTGCCGTCGCGCAGGGTGGTGTCGTAGATGTGGAAGCCCTCGGGGTCGTAGACCCGGAGGGATCCGTCGTCACCGGGAAGCGTCAGGTCGAGGGCCACGACCCCATGCTGACAGGCACCGCCAAATCCCGCGTCAGACCGGCTGGTGGTCCCGGCTCCAGCAGCGGACGACGTCGCGCATGGACAGCACGCCGACGACCGCGCCGTTCTCGCTGACGATGAGGTGGCGGAACCCGCCGCGCAGCATCGCGTTGGCTGCTTCGTCGAGCGACCAGTCCGGGTCGGCGACGACCGCATTGGCGGTCAGGTGGTCCCCGGCCAACTCGACGTCCGGATCCTGACCCAGCGCGACCGACTCGAGGATGTCCCGCTCGGTGAGGATGGACGCACCCTGACCGCCGTCGTCGTGCACCACTGCGGCTCCGACCTTGCGGTCGCGCATCAGCGTCGCGGTCTGGCGCAACGTGTGCCCCGGCCCCACCACGAGCACGGTGGCCGTCATCCCGTCCCGAACCTGCATGTCACTCCCCGGCTCTGATGCTGCCCGACATCTGGCGGCAACATAGTCCCCGCAGCGGACGGGCGCCAGCGCGGGGTCTACTGCTCAGTCGTTGACGTACTCGTTCCAGACCTTGTACTGGTCGAGCTCACCCCGGGTCGCCTGGCCGTAGAGCTCGAGCAGCCGCCGGGTGACCCGGCCGGGACGGCCCGTGCCGACCCTGCGGTCGTCGACCTCGACCAGCGGCACCAGCTCGGCGGCCGTCCCGGTGAAGAACGCCTCGTCGGCGAGGTAGAGGTTGGAGCGCACCAGCGGCTGCTCGACGACCTCGTAGCCCTCGTCGCGCGCGAGGGTCATGACCGCGTCGCGGGTCAGGCCGGCGAGCACCCCGTCGACGACCGGCGGGGTGACGAGCTTGTCGCCGTAGACGACGAAGATGTTCTCGCCCGAACCCTCGGCGATGCGGCCGTCCGGCGTCAGCATGATCGCCTCGTCGTAACCGGCCTTGAGCGCCTGCACCTTTGCCAGCGACGAGTTGATGTACTGCCCGGTGCCCTTGCCCTCCGGGGGGATCGTGTTCGGTCCGATGCGCTGCCAGGACGAGACGGCGGCGCGGCAGCCCTTCTCGGCGGCCTCCTCACCGAGGTACGCGCCCCAGGGCCAGACCGCGATGCTGATCTTGGTGGCGGACGGCAGCGGGTTGAGGCCCATCTCGCCGTAGCCGAGGTAGAACAGCGGCCGGATGTAGCAGGACTCGACCTCGTTGACGCGCACGGTCTCCTTGGTCGCCGCGACGATCTGCTCGACCGTGAACTCGGGCTCCATCAGGTACATCGACGCGCTACGGAACAGCCGCTCGATGTGCTCGGTCAGCCGGAACACGGCCGGCCCGCGGCTGGTGTGGTACGCCCGGATGCCCTCGAAGACGCCCCAGCCGTAGTGCAGCGTCGGGTTCAGGATGTGGATCGTGGCGTCGTCCCAGTCGACGAGCTCCCCGTCCATCCAGATCTTCTTGGTGGGCGTGATCGGCATGACCTGTCCTTACTGTTGCGACCGTTGTCGCTCGTCTTCGATTCCACCACAGGCAGGCGGCTGACCTGGGCTCGTCGGAGCCGGTCGAGGACCCCTTGCGGCGCCCGGGGGGCGGCAGTACGTTGCCGCATCCGCTGTAGGTAGTTCGGTCGTCACACCTACGCCGCCCTGCCTCCCGGAGTTCGCATGCCCGTCGCAACCTGCTCTCCCCTGCACACCCAGGGACTCTGACCGTGGACCTCGGTCTGCGGGACGCCCGCGCCGTCGTCACCGGTGCCAGCAAAGGCATCGGCTTGGCCGTCACCGAGGCCCTGGTGGCCGAGGGGGCGACAGTGGTGGCCGGATCGCGGTCGCTCTCGCCCGCGCTCTCCGCACTCGTCGACGGTGGGCGGGTGCGGCACGTCGCCGTCGACCTCTCCACCGCCGCCGGGCCGGCTGAACTCGTCGCTGCGGCCGAGACGGAGGGGCCCGTCGACGTTCTGGTGAACAACGTCGGCGCGGTGACGCCGCGGCTCGACGGATTCCTCGCCGTGACCGACGAGCAATGGGAAGCGACCTTCAACCTCACCTTCATGTCCGCCATGCGCACGACCCGGGCGGTGCTGCCCGGAATGCTGGCGGCGGGTCGGGGCGCCATCGTGACCATCAGCTCGGTGAACTCGGTGCTGCCCGACCCGACCGTGATCGACTACTGCGCCGCGAAGGCAGCGATCGCCAACTTCTCGAAGGCTCTGTCGAAGGAGGTCGGCCCCCGCGGAATCCGGGTCAACGCGATCAGTCCGGGGCCGGTGG
>JAVEDQ010000044.1 GCA_030840885.1 Frankiaceae bacterium | reverse complement strand
CCAGGCAAGGACGACGCTGGCGAAGGCCTCGTTGACCTCGAACAGATCGATGTCGTCGAGGGTCAGCCCGGCCCGGTCGAGCAGCTTGCGGGTCGCCGGGATGATCGCCGTGAGCATGAGCAGCGGGTCGTCGCCCGCCACCGCGAAACTGGTGACGCGCGCCTTCGGGGTGAGGCCGAGCTGGCGTGCCTTCTCGCTGGTCATCATTAGCAGGGCGGCGCTGCCGTCGTTGATCGGGCTCGCGTTGCCCGCCGTCACCGACCAGCCGATCTGCGGGAACCGGGCGCCGACCTCCGCGTTCTCGAAGGCGGGTCGCAGCCCGGCGAGCGTGTCCACCGTGGTGCCGGGGCGGATGGTCTCGTCGGCGGTGACCTCGCGCAGACCCCCTTCGGCATTCGGCACCTTCAGGGGCAGGATCTCGGCGGCGAAGCGTCCCTCCGTCGTGGCGGCGGCGGCGCGGGCGTGGCTCTCGGCCGCAAAGGCGTCGAGCTCACGGCGGGTGAGGCCCCATTTCGCCGCGATCAGCTCGGCGCTGATGCCCTGCGGGACGAGGCCGTCCGGGTAGCGGGCGGCAATGCCGGGACCAAAGGGGTCGACGCCGGCCGGGACGTTGGACCACATCGGCACGCGGCTCATGCTCTCCACGCCGCCGGCGACCACGATGTCGTACGCACCCGCAATGAGACCCTGGGCGGCGAAGTGCATGGCCTGCTGCGACGATCCGCACTGCCGGTCGATGGTGGTGGCGGGCACCGACTCGGGGTAGCCCGCGGACAGCGCGGCCCAGCGGGTGGTGTTCATCGCCTGCTCGCCGACCTGGTCGACACAACCGCCGATGACGTCGTCGATGGACGACGGGTCGATGCCACTGCGCTCGACGACGGCCCGCAGGCTCTCGGCGAACAGCTCCACCGGATGCACGCCCGACAGCGCGCCGCCCGGCTTGCCCTTGCCGACCGGGGTCCGGACGGCTTCCACGATGACGGCGTCGCGCATGGCGTCTCCTCGACTCACTCGGGTTGGACAATCCAACCCTGCTGTCAAGACTAGCGCGCCTGAGTTGGAAATGGCAACCTAGGGACATGAGCACCGAGTCGCCGATCACAGGACGTCCCGTCCCCGGCCGGCCCTGCTCCGTCGCGAACGCGTTGCAGGTGGTGGGGGAGAAGTGGGCGCTGCTGGTGCTGCGCGAGGTCTTCCTCGGCAACCGGCGGTTCGACCGCATCGCCGAGAACACCGGTGCCCCGCGCGACATCCTCACCACGCGGCTGCGCAGCCTGGAGAACGCCGGGGTGCTGGTTCGGGAGCCCTACCAGGAACGGCCGGTCCGCTACGAGTACCGGTTGACCCAGTCGGGTCGTGACCTGCAGCCCGTCCTGCACGCGCTACGGACGTGGGGCGACCGTTGGGCAGCCATCGAAACGCCCCTGGTGATCCGGCATCACGACCATCCGCTCGTCGCCGGCACGATCTGTGTCACCTGCGGCGAGCCGGTGCACAATCGCGACCTCGCCGTCGAGTCACGTGCGCCCGGGTGGACCCAGCAGGGCCGGGTGCCCGTGGACAGCTGAACGGCGTGGCTCAGGACGGGCTACTTGCCAGAGCGATTGGCAGCGGGTGCAGGCCAGCCGGCCCGAGTGAGCCGGTTGGTCCGCGCCATAGCGGCACTCGCGGGCACCTGCACCTGACAACTGTGAAGCGCAACAACGCTGTCGGCGGCGTGGTCGGTTACTGACCTGAGCGGTACGTCAGAGCTGAACTCCACGGGTGAGCGCCCCGTCGACGACCAGATTGGTGCCGCTGGTGAAACTCGACATCGGGCTCGCGAGGAAGGCCACCGCGCGGGCCATCTCGTGCGGCCTCCCCATACGACCGGTGGGGTTCAGGCCCAGCGCGTAGGAGTAGAGCTCAGGATTGCCGGTCTGCATCTGATCCCACACCCCACCCTCGAAGAAGGTGTTGCCGGGCGAGACAATGTTGGCGCGTATGCCCTTGTCCGCCAGCTGGTAGGCGAGCCCGGAGATGTAGTGCACGATAGCCGCCTTCATTGTCCCGTAGGGCCCAGCGGCGAAGTCGACTTCCCGGCCGGAAACACTGGAAATGGCAACAATGGATGCGGCGTCGCTGGCCTCCAGGTGCGGCAACGCGGCAGTGACCATTCGCACCGTGCCCATCAGGTCCACCTCGAACGAGGCCTGCCAACTCTCCTCGCTCTCCGGGATGGCGAGTGCACTGACGTTGCTGATCACGATGTCGATGCCGCCGAGGGTGTCGGCCGACGCCGTCACCCAGTTCCGCAGCCCGTCCCCATCGCCGACGTCGACCACCGAGCCGAGCACCCGCCCAGACCGTTCAGCCAGGGCATGCTCGGTGGCGCGCACCTCGTCATCCTTACGAGCGCAGAAGGCGACGGCGGTCCCTTCCTCGGCGAGCGTCTCGACGATCGCTCGGCCGATGCCGCGGGTGCCTCCGGTGACGAGCGCGCGCTTGCCGGTCAGCTGCAGGTCCATCGCATGGCCCTTCGATTGGATGCTGTCAGAGGATCGAGGCCGCGCGGT
Source organism: Frankiaceae bacterium (assembly GCA_030840885.1). Lineage (GTDB taxonomy): Bacteria > Actinomycetota > Actinomycetes > Frankiales > Frankiaceae > JAVEDQ01. The sequence goes on along the minus strand of JAVEDQ010000044.1, from coordinate 4,581 downwards.
TGCGGAGCTCGTCGTGAATTCCACCGAAGGCGCTCGCCGCCGGCAGCAGCGCCTTCGCCGCCTTCACCACGGAACTGAAGTTCGCGTCGACGACGTTTGCGAGCGGGGCTTCGCTGATTTGGGAGAGCAACTGGTAGCCGTCCTGCGGGTGCAGCCCGTACAGATCGCCGAACCACCCGATGAGTTCGGCCTGCCCAATCCGCCAGGCGTCCTCCAGCGGTCGGCTCGAGCCGACGGTCATCCAGTGCGTGTCGGTTTCCAGCCGCGGCCACAGCGGGGCGCCGCCCTTGATCAGATCGACGATCACCGTGGTGGTCATCGCGCCCTCGACGGCGGTTCCGCAGGCTTCTCCCTCGCCCTGGCGGTAGTGACCATCACCCAGTGAGAACAGCGCTCCCTCGACGTTGACTCCGAGATAGCACGTGGTGCCCGCTGCCATCTCGGGGGTGTCCATGTTGCCTCCGAACCGCTCAGGTACCAGCGAACTGCGCACCTCACCTCCGGCCGGCGCCACACCGACGGTGCCCAGCATCGGGTTGATCGGCAGGTCCACACTGAAATCGCTCTGCTGGGCGGCGAAGGTGACGGTGCCCCGTGCGCGGTCGAGTTCGTAGATGTAGGTGGCGTCGGGAAGCGGGTCCTGAAGCGTCACGGTCCGATCGGTGCTGGTCATGCCGCCGAAGAATGGGATGTGAGCGGACGCACCCCAGTCGCGGGCGGGCTCGAGGGCGACCAGGTGCAGCACCAGCGTGTCCCCAGGCTCGGCTCCTTCGACGTAGAAGGGGCCGGTCTGCGGGTTGACGGCCGACAGGTCGACCTTTTCGGTGGAGAGGTCGGAGACGCTGCGCAGCGCACCGCCGAAGGCGTCGTCGGACCAGAGCCGCAACGTCGCGCCGGGCCGAACCCGCCGGACGGGCGCTACCCCACCGAAGGTGTAGGCGTACTGCTCGGCGGAGGGAGTGAACTCCTCGACGTCCATGCCCGACCTCTAGCCCTTGAGGCTCTCGGGAAACGCTACGGGTGGACGACTCCACGACGTTTCGTAGTACTGCGCGATGTAGTGGAAGTTGCGCGGTACGCCTCGTCGAGCGTGATCAGGCGGTCCTTACCAACTATGGCCTGCTCCGTCGGCTCACGGTAACGGCTACAGCGAGGACGCCGGCTGCAGCGCGCCGCAGTCGGGCTGACACCGGCAGGCACTCGCATCTCGCTCCTGGCGCGCTTAGTCGGGGCGTTCGGGCCCGTCCTGCTCGTCGACGGGCGGCTGCTGGGCCAGGAACAGCTCGAAGGCCTCGCCGAGCTCGTCGGCACTGGGCAGCGGCTCCGCCGGCTGGTCCCGCAGCAGGCTGCGGCCGGCACCGGCGACGAAGCTGTCGTACTGCTCCTCGAGGGCCCGGACCACCTCGGCGACCTCGGTGTTCTCCGAGACCTGCGTGTCGATCTCGGCCGCCGTTCGGGTGGCGGCGGCGCGGAGCTCACCGGTCGGGAGCACGAGGTCGGCGGCCTTGGTGACCGACTCCAGCAACGCCACGGCGCTCGCCGGGAACTCGCTCTGCGCGACGTAGTGCGGCACGTGGACGGCGAATCCGACCGCGGCGTGTCCGGCCTGCCCGAGCCGGTACTCCATCAGGTTCCCCGCGGAACCGGGGACCTGCACCCGATCGATCCACGACGGGTGCTCGGCGACGAGGTCGGTGGACGTGGCGTGCGCGATGACGCCGACGGGCCGGGTGTGGGGGACCGCCATCGGGATGGCGTTCAGACCGACGGTCAGCCGGACCTCGAAACGCTCGACGACCAGCTGCACCGCCTTGAGGAACCGTTCCCACTGGTAGTCGGGCTCGGGGCCCTCCAGCAGCAGGAACGCGGTGCCGGCGTCGTCGTGGAGCAGGTGGACGGCGAGCCTCGGCTCGGAGTAGTCGGCCCAGTGGTCGCGCTCGAAGACCATCGGGGGGCGACGGCTGCGGTAGTCGATGAGCTGGTCGACGTCGAAGGTGGCGACGATCTTGCTGCCGGTGCCCAGCAGCTGCTCGCGGACCAGCTTGCGCACCGACCCGGCGTCGACGAAACCGTCGAGCGCCTGGATGAGCACCGGCCCCTCGAGTTCGGGGAGGTCGTCGGCGTAGGCGATGAGCGACGCGGGATCTAACACCGAGAACCTCCCTGGTGACGTCGAGCAGCGAATCGTCCGTGCCGGGCGCCACCATTCTGTGTGGCGCGCCCGTTCTGACATCCAACACCGAGCGCGGTGTCCTCGTTCCGATAGCCGGCAGGTTCGCGCGTCGGGTGCGGTGCGGATCTCACCGGAGGCTCGGCCCGCACCCGACGTCTCGGCCCCGGCGGGCGGGGAAGGCAAGCCGCATGACGACACCTGACAGCACCGGCACCAGCGGCGCCACGGGCACGGGAACCGGCGGGCTGGCCGCCGGGCCCGGTGACGACAGCGGAGACGCCGCCGTCGCCCAGGAGGCCACGACCGGTCGAGCATCCGGGACGATGCCTGGCGGCTCAGCAGCGGGCGGTCCGGCGACCGAGACCGCGTCGAGCGCGCCCGGCACCTCCGGTGGCCTCGGCCAGTCGGGCGAGGCCGGCCCGGATCTCACCGAGCAGGACGAGGGCAGCGACCCCGTGTTCAAGGACTGAGTCCGCCGAGGCGGGCCGGCCGGGGCCAGACCGTTCAGCGCAGGGCCGAGCCGGCCTTCCACTCGGCCCAGGAGACGTTCCAGCCGCCGCCCCACCCGTTGCCGGGTTCCATCTCCCGGCCGGTACCTGTCGTCTCGACCGGGTCGCCGACGAGAGAGTTGTTGAACAGCCACTCCGCGTTGGCCAGGGAGACGTTGGTGCAGCCGTGGGAGACGTCCTGCTGGCCCTGTGCCCACTCGCTCCACGGCGCGCCGTGGATGAACTCGCCGGACCAGGTCAGCCGCATCGCGAACGGCACCACCTGGTTGTAGGCGTCGGGTCCGGTGATGCCGACGGTGCGCGAGTCCATCCGGACCGTCCGCTGGATCGCCATGACCGTCTTCGTGCCGCTGCGGGTGATGAAGCTGCCCTGGTGCCTGCCCAGCGAGACCGGCACGGTCCGTATAGTCGCCCCGTCGCGAACCACGGTCATGCGGTGGGTGGCATCGTCGATGCGCAGGACCTGTGAACGGCCGATGGTGAAGGTCGACGTCGTGTCCTTGACGCCCCACGTGGTCGTGCCCGTGCGGACGCCCGACAGCGCCGCGGTGACGGTGACCTTGGTGCCGCTCGGCCAGTAGCGCTGCGGCCGGTACTGCACCTGGGAGTTGTCGAACCAGTACCAGCCGGCCTCGCCGACGGGCCGATCGGTGACGACCCGCAGGGCTCGTTCGGCAGCTGCCCGGTCGGCGACGGGCGTGTTGAACGTGACGATGACGGGCTGGCCGACGCCGACCTCGGCCCCGTCGCCCGGACTGACCGTGGCTCTCAGGGAGCGTGGCGGTGCCGCGACGCGGATGGTGCGGGACGCCGTCACCTCGCGTCCATCGGGTGAGGCGAGGACCGCCACCGCGGTGACCGTGCTGCCGGGCGGGAGCTCGGTCGCCCGGCCGGTGAGGCCGTCCGTCGAGCTGGGCAGGTGGTGGTCGGGCCGGTCGGTGACGTCCAGGCTCCGCAGCAGGCCACCCTCGGCGGTCACCGACAGCCCGGAGCCCGCAGGGATCTCACCGCGGTCGGCGACGCTCCATCGGGCCGTGGCCGGCGCGGCCGCTTGGGCAGCGATCGTCGGCGGCCTGCTCGGGGTGCTGCGGCCAGGCAGGGTGCAGCCGCCCACCGCGAAGGCGGCAACCAGGCCGACGATCGCGACGTGCACCTGGCGTGGGCTCACGGTCCTCCGCTCGGCACGTCGCCGTGGCCGCCACATGTGGACGGTCCTGCTTCTCCATCGGCGAGGGCTGTTCGAAGGTGAGCACTCGTCAGGCCGGTGGGGCCGCCGTGAGGATCTGGTCCACGGGGGCGAAGTCGTCGGTGAGCACCAGCGGCTTGCCGTTCTGCCGCGACCAGGCGTCGGCCTGCTGGTCGGTGAACAGCTGCCAGTGCTGCGGATGGTCGGCGAGGCCGGCGCGTAGCTGGTCCGTCGGCAGCGGGGCGTCGCTGGCGACCAGGACCGCGTTGCCGCCGCCCAGGTTGGCCAGCGTCGCGGGAGCCGCCATGACCCCGACGTAGCGGAAGGTCGAGGCGAGCGTGGCGAACTCGGCGTGGGAGAACGCGTTCGGCGGGTAGTCGATCGTGTTCACGGCGTAGATCCCGCCGGGCCGCAGCACCCGCTGCACCTGCTGGGCGGTCTCGCGGGTGGTCAGGTGCCAGGGCACGGTGACGCCGCCGAACGCGTCGCCGATGACCAGGTCGTCGTGGTCGGCCGGGCTCTCCTGGAGGCCGACGCGGCCGTCGACCACCCGGACCCGGAGCTTGTCGTCGGTGCGCAGCCCGAGGCGCTTGCGGTCGAGGTTCACCACGCCCCGGTCGACCTCCAAGACCTCGCTGTCGGTGCCGGGGCGGGTGGCGGCGAGGTAACGCGGCATGGTCGCGCCGCCGCCGCCGATGTGCAGCGCCGTGATC
>JAVEDQ010000347.1 GCA_030840885.1 Frankiaceae bacterium | reverse complement strand
GGAGCAGGAGCGAAGATCGCAGGACGGCTCGGCCCGAGCGACCTGCTGCGCTGCGCGCGCTTCGCCGTGCTGCCGGTGCGGCGCATGGCGGAGGAGGAGTTCGCCGGGAAGGGCGGGGGGTTGCTGCTCGGCGGCAACGCGCTGCACAGCGACCTCGGTCCGGAGAGCCCCATCAGCGGCTTCATGGGCTGGCTGCTCTGCATGCTCGGCCAGACCGTCGGCTTCCCCGCGCCGGTCGGCGGGGCCGGCTCGCTGACCGCGGCGCTCGTGCGGCGGCTCGAGTCCCGCGGCGGGACCGTCGCCTGCAACAGCCCGGTGGCGGAGATCCTCATCGGCGACGACCGGGTCCGCGGGGTCCGCCTCGCCTCGGGTGGCGAGGTGCTCGCACGGCGCGCCGTCATCGCCGACGTCGCCGCACCGTCGCTGTACCTGAAGATGCTCGACCGCGAGCACGTTCCCGGGCGGGTGCTCCACGACATCAAGCGCTTCGAGTTCGACAACGGCACCTTCAAGATCGACTGGACGCTCGACGGTTCGATCCCGTGGACCGCCGAGGCCGCAGGCGGCGCCGGCACCGTGCACCTCGCCCGCGACATGGACCACCTCACCGACGTCGCGGCGCAGCTGTCGAAGAGCCACATCCCGTCCGATCCGTACCTGATCCTCGGGCAGATGACGACGACCGACCCCACCCGCTCACCGGCCGGCACCGAGACGGTCTGGGCCTACAGCCACGTCCCGCAGGTGACGCGCGGCGACGCCGGAGCCGATGGGATCACCGGGCGGTGGGACGAGCGCGAGATCGAGCTCTACGCCCGGCGCATGGAGGACCAGGTGGAGCAGCTCGCCCCCGGCTTCCGCGACCGCATCCGCGGCCGGTCCGTCATGAGCCCGAACATGCTGCAGGACGAGAACGGCAACCTCATCTCCGGTGCCCTCGGCGGTGGCACGACGCAGCTGCACCAGCAACTCGTCTTCCGTCCGACACCGGGCCTGGCCGGCCCCCGCACGTTCCTGCGCGGGCTCTACCTCGGCTCGTCGGCGACCCACCCGGGCGGGGGAGTGCACGGCGCCAACGGCGGCAACGCTGCGCACGCCGCCCTGCAGGATGTCACCCCGTTCGGCGTGGCCCGCCGCTGGGGCGCGCAGCTCGGCCGACGGCTCGACGGCGCGATGCAGGCGCGGCAGGCCCGCCTCTGACGCGCGGGCGGGCGCGCCCCGCTCAGCGCACCGAGCGGATCGCCTGCTCCAACCAGCTGCGCTGCGTCGCCAGGGCCGTCTCCGCCTCGCCGGCCTCCTTCTCCTGGCCGGCGTCGCGGAGCCGCGTGATGCGCTTCTCGAGCTTGCCGATCGACTCCTCGAGACGCTGCACGATCGGCGAATCGGACGGATCCGGCTTCCACCGCTTCTCGCCCGCTCCGCGAACCTTCTCCTCCACGGCCGCGAGCCGACGCTCGAGGCCCTGGACCGCATCCCGAGGGACCGGGCCGGCCGCTTCCCAACGGCGTTGGATGTCGCGGAGCTGCTTCTTCGCGCCGGCGGCGTCCTTCGACGGGTCGAGCGCCTCGGCCTCGGCGAGCAGTTCCTTCTTCGCGTCGATGTTGGCCTTGTCGGCCGCGGTGCGCTCGGCGCGCGACTCGTTGCGACGACGGAAGAACTCGTCCTGGGCCGCCTTGAAGCGCGTCCACAGCGACTCCTCGACGCCCTTCGCCGCGCCACCGGCGGCCTTCCACTCCACCATCAGGTCGCGAAAGCGGGCGGAGGTCGGACCCCAGGAGGTCGACGTCGCCAGCTTCTCGGCCTCGGCGATCAGCTCTTCCTTGCGCGTCTTCGCCGACTTGCGCTTGTCGTCGAGTTCGGCGAAGTGCGCGCGACGGCGGCGCTGGAAGTGACCGCGGGCGCCGGAGAGCCGCCCCCACAGCTCGTCGTCGGTCTTGCGGTCGAGGCGCGGCATGGCCTTCCAGCGGTCGACCAGCGTCCGCAGCGTCTCGTCGGCCTTGCGCCAGTCGTTGGTCTCGGCGACCTTCTCGGCCTCCTCGATCAGCGCCGCTTTCTCCGCGGCCGCCGCGGCACGCTGCTCCGCCTTCTGCGCGGCGGCAACCTGCTGCAGCTCGACCACCTTCGCCGCGACGACGTCGAGGCGGCGCTCCAAGGCGCCGATGTCACCGACGACGGCGGCGGTCGCGAGGTTCTCGCGGAGCCGGGTGGCACTCGCAGCCGCCCGCGTCGGGTCCATCTCGGCGCGGCGTTCCAGCAACGTCACCTCGGCGGAGAGATCTTCGAACCGGCGCGCGTAGTACGCGAGCCCCTCCTCCGGTTTGCCCGCCTGCCAGGAGCCGACCTCACGCTCACCATCGGCGGTGAGGACGTAGACGGTTCCGTCGGGCGCGACGCGTCCGAACACCGTGGGGGAGGGCCCCAACGGCAACGGCGAGCTGATGTCTGCCATAGACAGTCAGATTATCGGGCCTTAGCCGCTGGTGACGGGAAGGGCGGGTGGCAGACTGCCACGAGCGCCCGGACGGGCATCGGAGACGACACCGAACGGGGAGCAGCAGTGGGGGACGGCAGCACAGGTCTGAAGGTCGAGCTCGACGAGACGCCGGGCCGGGG
>JAVEDQ010000576.1 GCA_030840885.1 Frankiaceae bacterium | reverse complement strand
AGGTCCGCAGGAGTACCGGGGGACCGCAACCCTGACGGCACCCACCGCCGCCGGGGTACATCGCGTCGTTCTCTCAGCCCCGTTGCGTACGCAGCGGCTGGAGCTGGTCACCTACCTCGACGTCCGGGGGACGCCGCAGTAGAGCCCCGGCTCAGTAGAGCCCTGGCTCAGTTCCGGATCTTCCACGAACGGGCGGTCGCCGGAGCCAGCACGAAGCTGAGCACGTCGACGACCGACGCCACCTCGCGGAACATGGTCTGGTACTCACTCGTGCGCCGACCGTAGGGGTCAGCGATGTCGACCTCGTCGTCCCGCAGAGCGCGCGTGCTGCGAGCCCGCTGCAAGAGCGCCACCGCGGCCTGTCCGCGCTGGACCAGGTCGTGCCGCGGAAGCGCCGCCGTCTCCGGCGAGGCGAACAGGGCAGCTGCCTCGCGCATCGTGAACGTGCGGCTGTAGGCCTCCGGGAAGTCCGCGCCGATGGCCAGCCGGTGCTGCTTGGTCCCGGTGAGGATCAGATCGGCGTCGCCCAGGACGGCGGCGTCCACCCGGCGCGAGCGGAACTGCCCATCGGGGTCGATACCGACGCCGGTCAGGAGCTGCGCGATCTTCGGATCCAGCTCCCACCCACCGGGGGTGCCGACCCCCGCACTGCTCAGTGCGAAGCAGTCGCCGTCGTCACCGAGCATGGACCGCAGGCGGGCACGCAGCAGGTACTCGGCCGAGGGCGAACGGCAGATGTTGCCGGTGCACACGAAGAGCAACCGTAGGACCGTCATGTCCCCACCCACGGTAACGGCCGAGGCCGTCGCGGGGTCGTCTTCGATAATGGTCACGATGTCTCCAACGGTTCGGCGGGTCGCGGCGTGAGCGCCCGGATGGGTGTTCTCCGCGAGTCAGTACGCGCCGTGCCCTGTCCACACCGCGTTCAAGGTGCGCCACAGGATCGTCAGGTCGAGCAACGGCGACCAGTTCTCGACGTAGTAGAGGTCGAGGCGCACCGCCTCCTCCCAGGTGAGGTCCGAGCGACCACTCACCTGCCAGAGCCCGGTCATGCCGGGCCGGACGAGCAGCCGGCGGCGGACGTCGACCTGGTAGGCGTCGACCTCGCGCTGCAGCGGGGGGCGTGGGCCGACGAGGCTCATCTCACCGCGCAGGACGTTGATCAGCTGAGGGAGTTCGTCGAGGCTGTAGCGGCGCAGGACACCGCCGATGCGGGTGATCCGCGGGTCCGACCGGATCTTGAACAGCGTCCCGCCGGTCTCGTTGCGGTCGACGAGGTCGACGACCTGCCGCTCGGCGTCGTCGCACATGGTGCGGAACTTCAGGCAGGTGAAGACCTCGCCGCCCAGACCCACCCGGGGCTGCCGGAACAGCGCGCCGCCCGGACTGTCGCGGCGGATGAGCACCACGAGAACACCTAGCAAGGGGCTGAGCAGCAGCAGCGCGACCGCGGCGGCGGCTCGGTCCAGCGCGTGCTTGAGGACGCGCCGCATGCCCGTGAAGCTGGGCTGCTCGAGGTGCAGCAGGGCGAAGGCGTGCATGGGCCGCACCGAGATGCGGGGACCGGCCACGTTGGTGAGGGCCGGGGCGACGAGGAGTTCGACCCCGCTGCCCTCGAGTTCCCACGCGAGCCGTCGCACCTGCTCCCGGCGGAGCGCGTGCGAGAGCACGGCGACGCAGTCTGCCGTCATGGCCCGGGCGGCGGTGCCGGCCAGCTCCGGGGGCCCGACGACGGGCACCTCGCGGCCGTCACTCGCGCCGGAGCCGACGGCGAGGCGGTTGCCCGGTTCGGGAGTGCAGGCGGCGACCACCGCGAGCCCGCTCTCGGGCCGGCGGGCCGTCTCTTCCGCGAAGGCCCGCACCTCGGCGGCCGGACCGACCGCGACGACCCGGTGCAGCCAGTGCCCGCGCCGTCGGAGCTGGTGCAGCGCCCGGCTCACGGCCAGCCGCCCGAGGGCCGGGAGCGCGACGAGCAGTCCGAGGCTGACCAGGGTCGCCAGCCGCGGCAGGTTCCAGCGGGCGGCGAAGGCGAAGGCGAGCACGACGGCGGCGGTGCGGACGCCGGTCTCGAAGACCGACCGGATCTGGCTTTCGATCCGGGACTGCTGCCGCGGCTCGTAGCCGCGTCGCAGCACCGATATCAGCAGCCACAGAGTGGGGATGGCCAGCACCGGGCCCCAGTTCGTGGAGCGCGCGAACAGCGTGCCTGCCATGGGCACGCAGGCGAGCACGGTCGTGCCGAAGTCGGCCGTGACCAGAGCGGAGGCGTGGCGCCGCTCCCACCGGGCTCTGCCGACGGGTTCGGTCAGGCGCTTCTCGAGGGAGTCGAGCCGTGCTTGCTCGGTCGAGGCGGCGGCGTCGACGAGGTCGAGAACGGGTTCGTCCGAGCGCGGCTGCGAGCGCGCGGCGGCGGACATCCGCTTCACGTCCTCGCCGGTCATCGGCACTGCACTCACCTCCGGACGCTTCGTCTCAAGAGATGAATTCAGCAGGGAGCGGCCGGATCCTGCCCCCGATCCGAGCCGACCGACCAAATCGTCGGATTCGGGCGTGTCGACTCCGATATCTTCCGCCCATGGCGGTGACGGTGATGACGTCCGCGGCGGAGTCCGGCCGGCGATCCGGCGAGGACCGCTACGTCGAAGGCGACTCGATCCTCGCCTTCGACGGGCACCTGGCGGTGCTCAAGAGCCCGGCCTCCGAGAACGGAGCCGGGGCGGGCGCGGCCGACAGCACCACCCTGGCGCTCTACGCCCCGGGCACGTGGACGACGGCGTACGTCGACGACGCCCGCTCCGCTGCCGCACCGACCGGCCTCGGGCTGCGTCCCTAGTTCGAGTCGCGCCTGCTCCCCTGACGACGGATCAAGCCCAGGCCGCAGCGGCCGATACCTCTCCTTGATTCCATCTGAGGGGGGCCTGTGGCCGAGCTGCCGGACGAACAGCCGGTATCCGGACCGGGGCCGCTGGCCGCGATCCGCCGATACTGGCGGCAGGTCGTCGCGACCGTCGGCGTCCTGGCGGCACTGACGCTGCTGTACGGCGCGGTCAGCCCGCCGGCGCAGACCGCCACCGCGCGCATCGGGCTGACGAACCCGAAGGGTTTCGACCTGCTGTCGCAGTCCGGCACGTCCGGGGCCGACCTCGGGCGCTACGCGAGCAAGCAGGCCATCCTCGCCCAGAGTCTCGCGGTCCGGCAGCGGGCGAGCCAGCTGCTCGGTGGTCGGCTCTCCGCGGCCGCCCTGGCCGGAGCCGTCCAGGTGAAGCCGTCCACCAACGCCGACGTGCTCATCGTCTCCGGATCGGCGACGTCCGGACGACTCGCCGCCGACGCCGCGAACGCGGTGACGAACGCCTACATCGCCGAGAGCCAGGTCCAGATCGACGCACTCCTGCGCCAGGGCCTCGGCGCGATCGGCAGCCGCCGCGCCGCCCTCGAGCAGCGGATCAACAATCAGCGCACGGCGGCGCAGAAGATCGCAGCCCAGAGCGCCGGGGACGAGCTGAAGGAGCTGGACAAGAACGAGGGCAGCCTGAACATCCAGGCCGGTTCGTTCGGCAACGGTGTGAGCTTCACCGACCCGGCCTCGGCCGGGGGAGGGATCGCCGGCGCGGTGGTCGCGCTGATCGAGAACGTCATGATCGCCGCGCTGCTCGGGTTGTTCGTCGCCGGAGCAGTCGCCTGGTGGATCTCGGGCCGACGTCCCCGCGTGGAGGACGTCCGGCAGGCCTCCGAGCTCCTCGGCGCACCCGTCCTTGCCGAACTGATCGGCACGGGACCGCTGGAGGCCGACGGCACCCGCGCGCCCGCGATCCCGCCGACACTGCACCTGGCCGCCTCCGCCCTCGAGAACCACACCCAGGGCGTGCTGCTGGTGGCCAGTCCCCGCCGAGGCGACGGTCGCAGCACCGCCGCCCTCGGCCTCGCGCTCGCCACTGCCCAGGCCGGCTGGAAGGTCGCCCTCGTCGACGCCGACTTCCGCACCCGCCGCCTGTCGACGCAGGTTCCAGAACTGATGGGCGCACGCGGACTCGGTGACGTCCTCGCCGGCCGGGCCACCCTCGCCGACGTCGCCGTCCGGCTCTGGGAGTCCGACGACTCGCTGCCGGCCCCGCTCACCGCCGTCGGCGCCGGGAGCATCGACCACATCGCCGGTCTGCTGCACTCGGAGTCGGCGGCCCGGACGTTCGCCCAGCTCGGCGCCCACCACGACCTCGTCCTCGTCGACGCCGATGCGGCCGAGGCCGGGCCGAACGCGTACCTGCTCGCCCAGCGTGCCGATGCGCTCGTGGTCGTGGTGCGGCACGGCGCCCGGGTCGCGGACCTCGAGACGTTCCGCAACCGGTTGGTGCAGCTCCAGACCCCGATCACCGGGATCATCTATATCCGCCACCGGACGACGAGCCTGCTCTCCGGCGGAGCCCGGACCCCTGCGCCACGGAGCCGCACCCAGCCGGTGCGGTACCGGGCGAACAGCTGACCTGCGGAACCGGCGAGTGAACAACGAACCGGCGCGGCGCTTCTCGCTCCGCGCGGTCTCGGTCGGTGCCGGAGCGATGGCCCCGCAGGCGATCAACGCGCTGAGCAGCCTGGCCCTGCAGGTCCTGGCCGCCCGGCAACTCGGCGTCGACGGCTTCGCCGCGTTCGTCCTGCTGTTCGGGGTGCTCGTGCTGCTGACCTCGCTGCAGGGCCCCTTCATCGGCGACAGCCTCGTGCTGTTCGACCGCGCCGACCCGGGTGTCCGCGGCTCGCTGCTGCTGCTGCACCTCGGCCTGGTCGGCCTGCTGGGCAGCGCCGCCTTCGTCGTCCCGCTGGCCCTGGGCCTGCTCGGCGTCGGGGGAGCCCTGCTGTTCGCGGTGCTCACCGCGACCTGGCTGACCGAGGAGACCTTCCGCCGGTTGTTCGTCGCGCGGGTCGCCTACTGGTCGCTGACGGCCAACGACCTCTGCTACGTCGGTATCACCCTCGTCGGCGTCGCCACGGCCCTGGCGCTCGGCCGGCCGTTCTCGCTGATCACGATCCTGGTGGCGATGCTGATCGGTTCGGCGAGCTCGGTGGTCATCGCCGTGGCGCAGCTGCCGGCGGACGAGACCCGGCTGGTACGGCTGTCGTTCGGTGCGGTCCGCGAGATCGTCGACTTCGCCGTGTGGCGCGCGATGCAGGCGGGCCTGCGTCCGCTGGCGATGCTGACGATGCGACTCGCCGTGCTCGGGTTCGCCGGCGCAGCCGCGGTCAGCCTCGTCGAAGCCGGGCGTCTCCTGATCGCCCCGGCGCAGGCGGTCGTGCAGGCCGCCACCGGGCTCGTCTTCACCCAGCTCGCCGCGCAGCAGCGGGGGGCCCGGCCCACCCTCACCGCGCAGCAGACCCAGCGTGCCCTGGTCGCGATGACCGTGCTGACCGGCGTGGTCGCCGTCGCCTTCGCTCCCGCGCTGGGGCGGCTGCTCGCCTCCGACGCCATCCCGGTCGGCCGGGCGATCGTCGCCGCCTGGGTCGGCTACACGGTCGTACTGGCGCTCTCGACGATGGTCAACGTGCGGTTGCTCGTGCGCAAGCAGTCACGGGTGGTGTTCCTCGCCCGGCTCGCCGACTCCGCCGTCGGCCTGCTGCTGGTGGTCGTCGCGTGCGCGGCGCACGCGTTCGAGCTGGTGCCGGTGGCGCTCGCCGTCAGCCTGGCCGGCAGCACCATCTACCTACGACGTCTCGCCTCGCGGCCCGCTGCGGTCCCGGGTGCCGCTCCCAGGGCTGTCCCGGTGGGGTTGCGCCCATGACGTGGCTCGGGACGGGGGTATCGGGGCGGCCGGCCATGCACGCCGCGGAGGCGCCGAAGCGCCAGACGTTGAACACCCGCTCGCCCGTGCTCGCCCAGGTGTGGGCGCGGTGGTGGGTGACCGTCGTCGTGCTCGGCCTGACCATGGGCAGCGACTACAAGGTCCGCATCCGCGACAAGACCGAGGCGATCTCGGGCCGGCCCGACCCGCTGATCCTGCTCGAGATCGGCATCTACGCCCTCGTCTTCGCGCTGGTGGTCGCCCGCACCCGTACGTTGCGCACCGCCCGGACCGATGCGCTGACCGCCCTGTTCGGCTGCTACGCCGGGTACCTGGCCTTCTCGTCGGTGTGGTCGCCGTACCGCAGCCTCGCCCTCGTCCGGGCGTCCCAGCTCGTCGTCGTGGCCATGCTCGGCTTCGTCCTCGTCCGCTACGCCCGGTCCGCCCACTTCCACCGGCTGGCACACGCCCATCTCGCCGTCGTGACGGTGTCGGTGCTCTACGGGAAGCTGCAGCCGGCCCCTCCGGTCAGCAGGATCGTGGCGGGACGGTTCACCTGGCTGAGCATCCACCCGGTGACGTCGGCGAACTGGACGGCGCTCGCCCTGCTGTTCGCGGTGGCTTACCTGCTCCAGCGGGGCCGGCCGGCGCGGCTGTGGCCGGCGTGGCTGTACGGGCCGGCCGCCGTCGTCGTCGGCTACGGGCTGCTGGCCAGCAAGACCCGGGGTTCGGTGCTCGGCTTCGCCGTCGGTGGGGTTCTCTGCCTCGTCCTGGGCGTGCAGCGGGCCCGCCGCACGGACCTGCTGGTACTCGGTCCGCTGGCGCTCGTCTTCGCCGCGCTGACCGCGGGTTCGACCGTGGTCGCCTACGCCGCCCGGGGTGAGAACACCGAGCAGCTCGCGACGCTGAACTCGCGGACCTCGCTCTGGTCGGAGGCGTTCGCGGCGGTGCGCGCGGCGCCGGTCGCCGGGCACGGGCTCGGGGCCAGCCGCGGCATCTTCCAGGACGCGACCGGCCTCGGTGGGGCGCACAACGCGTTCATCAACGTCTTCGTCGACGGCGGTGCGATCGGCGTCGTGCTGTGGCTCGCGGTCCTGGTGGGCCTCGCGGCCCGGCTCCGCACCCTCCGCCGTCGGCGGCCGCGCTTCGCCCTCGAGACGGCCGTGATCGCCGGGGCGCTCGTCCTGTTCGCCGTCGACAGCGTCTTCATGGAGGGCCTCGGTGCGGCGGCGACGCTGCCCAGTACCTGGCTCTGCGTCCTGGTGAGCTGGGCGGCGGTGCTGAGCCGGGTGCCGGGGCAGGTCGGGGCACGCGCTGAGCGCGACCTGGTCCCCGATCCGGGCAGCGACGGCGGCACCGACGGCGGCACCGACGGCGGCACCGACGGCGACCACAGCGGCGGCGCAGCCCGGGCTTGATAGCCCGTTCCGGTGAACTTGCGTCACGGAACGTGCTTCCCGTCGTTCTCTGGGCAGTAGTTACAGAGAGTGGCGATGGTTGCGCAACGTGACCTCGTATCCGGGGGGAGCCACGTTGAACGGGCACACGCACATCCGAGGCGTCGCAGCGGCGGTCCTGCTGCCGCTGTGTCTTGCTACGGGGATGGTCGCGATGCCGGCGGCCTCCGCCGACACCGCACCACCCGACGCCGGCACGCCCGCGACGGTCTCCGTCGACGCGCTACCGACGACGCAGGTCAACGGGGTGGTCTGGCAGCAGGTGACGGTCGGCAACGTCGTCTACGCGACCGGCAAGTTCACCTCGGCACGACCCCCAGGTGCTGCGGCCGGAACCGGCGAGACCCCGCGGGCGAACCTCCTGGCCTACGACATCCGGACCGGCCAGCTCATCAGCTCGTTCAACCACTCCCTCAATGGTCAGGGCATGGCGATCACGGCCTCCCCGGACGGCTCGACGGTCTACGTCGGCGGGGACTTCACCACCGTCGACGGCGCATCGCGCCCCCACATCGCTGCCTTCAGCACCGCGACCGGCGCCGTGAAACCGTTCACCTCGCCCGTGAACGGGCAGGTGCGGGCGCTGTCCGCGACCAACGGCGGCGTCTACGCCGGCGGCAACTTCACCGCCGTCGGCACCGCGGCCCGCTCCCGGCTGGCCGCGTTCGACGCGGCCGGCCGGCTGCTCGGCTGGGCACCCCGGGCCGACAGTCTGGTGCGCGCCCTCGTCCTGACGCCCAGCGCAAGCAAGGTCGTCGTCGGCGGCCAGTTCTCGACCCTCAACGGAGCGGCGGCGCTCGGGCTCGGAGCCGTCAACACGAGCACGGGCGCGGTCGTGCCGTGGAGCACGAACACCACGATCCAGGACTACGGCGACAAGGCGGGCATCGTCAGCCTGCGGGCCGATGCCGGCCTCGTCTACGGCACGGGCTTCAAGTTCAACGGCACCGGCAACTTCGAGGGCACCTTCGCCGCCGACCCCGAGACGGGGAACCTCGTCTGGATGGAGGACTGCCACGGCGACACCTACGACACGTTCGCCTCGTCGCAGGTGGTCTACACCGTCGGGCACGCCCACAACTGCCACAGCATCGGCGCCTACCCGCAGGCCAACCCGCAGGCGTGGCACCGGGCTCAGGCCTTCACCCGCGCGAAGACCGGCACGGTCGGGCACAACGACCAGTTCGGCTACACCGACTGGTACGGCAAGCCGCGGCCGAGCCTGCTCGACTGGTTCCCCACCATCAACACGGGCACCTTCACCGGCCAGTCCCAGGGCGCCTGGTCGGTCACCGGCAACGCGCAGTACATCGCGCTCGGCGGTGAGTTCACCCAGATCAACCGGGCGAACCAGCAGGGCCTGACCCGGTTCGCGGTCCGCGCGGCCGCCCCGAACAAGGTGGGCCCGATGTACCTGCCCGGCCTGACGCCGAGCTTCGCGACGGGCCCGAGTGCGGTGACGGTCCGCTGGCAGTCCACCTACGACAACGACAACGAGGCGCTGACCTACCGGTTGGTCCGGGACGGCAACGTCGCCGTGCCGGTCAGCACCCGCACGGTGCGCTCGACCTTCTGGAACCAGCCGTACCAGGGCTACACCGACACCGGCGTGACGCCCGGCACGCACACCTACCGCATCTACGCCGTCGACCCGCTGGGCAACTCGACGCCCGGACCCACCACGTCGGTCACGGTCAGCGGTACCGGCACCTACCGTCCAGCGGTCAGGGCGGACGGCCCGATGGTGCAGTGGCCCCTGGACGAGGCGGCCGGCCCGTCGGCCGCTGACATCAGCGGAGGCAACCGGCCCGGGACCTACTCCGGCGGCGTCACCTACCGCGTGGCGAGCCCGGTGTACGCGCCCGACGGGGTCGGGGTGACGTTCAACGGGAGCAACGGCAACCTGCGCACGGCGAGCGCCGCGGCGGCGCCGGCGGCCTACTCGACCGAGTTGTGGTTCCGGACGACGACCGTCGCGGGCGGCAGGCTCGTCGGCTTCGGCAACGCCGCGACGGGGTTGAGCAGCTTGTACGACCGGCAGGTCTACATGCTGAACTCGGGGCAGCTCACCTTCGGCGTCTACTCCAGCGGCTTCAACACCGCGACCTCGCCCGCGCGCTACAACGACGGCCGCTGGCACCAGCTCGTCGCGACCCAGGGCAGCGCCGGGATGGTGCTCTACGTCGACGGCTCGCCGGTGGCGACCAACGCCAGGACCACCAACCAGGCGATCACCGGCTACTGGCGGGTCGGCGGGGACAACCTCGCGGCCTGGCCGAGCCGGCCGACGAGCAACTACTTCGCCGGCAGCGTGGACGAGGTCGCCATCTCCACCAAGGCGCTGAGCGCCGCCCAGGTGCGC
>JAVEDQ010000574.1 GCA_030840885.1 Frankiaceae bacterium | reverse complement strand
CGCCTGCGCCGAGACCGGTGCCGACTACCTCGACCTGACCGGCGAGCCCGAGTTCGTCGACCGCATGTTCCTCGACCACGGCAAGACAGCTGAGGCCTCGGGTGCGCGCATCATCCACGCCTGCGGCTTCGACTCGATCCCGCACGACCTCGGGGCGCAGTTCACCGTCGAGCATCTCCCCGACGACCAGCCGCTGCGGGTGGCCGGTTACGTCAGCGCCGGAGGCACGCTCTCCGGGGGCACCTTCGCCTCCGCGCTGACCGCGTTCGGCCGGGTGCGGCAGATGGCGAGCGCGCACTCCGAGCGCCTCCGCGCGGAAGGGCCAGGCGACGGCCGGCGGGTCAAGGCCGTGACGGGGCAGCCTGGCTACGACCGGGCGGTCGGCAAATGGGTGCTGCCCTTCCCGAGCCTGGACCCGCAGGTGGTCGCGCACTCCGCCCGGGCCCTGCCCGAGTACGGCCCCGACTTCTCCTACAGCCACTACATCGCGCTGAGCAACCCCGTGACGGCGGCGGGCATCGCCGTGGGCGTCGGCGGGTTGGTTGCCCTGGCGCAGCTGCCGCCGGCGCGGACGGCGCTGCAGCGGCTGCGTCCGTCGGGCTCCGGGCCGTCCGCCGAGCAGCGCGAGAAGGGCTGGTTCTCCGTCCGCTTCGTCGGCACCGCCGCGGACGGGACGACCGTGCGAACCGAGGTGCGCGGTGGTGACCCGGGCTACGGGGAGACGTCGAAGATGCTGGCGGAGTCGGCGCTCTGCCTGGCGCTGGACGACCTGCCGTCGACGGCCGGCTCCGTGACCACCGCGACCGCGATGGGACCCGCGCTGCGGAAGCGGCTGGCGGCCAACGGGATCAGCTTCACCCTCCGGTAGCACCAAGCCCTGTCTTGTCTTACTCAAGACTTTGACTGCACCAACGAGATGTGATGTTGTTGGTCGTGATGCGGACCAGTTGGGACGACACGTTGCGGGCCGCTGGCCTGCGCGTCACCCTTCCTCGCCATCTCGTCCTGGAGGCGCTCGAGGCGCGGCCGCACAGCGATGCCGATTCGATCCTCGGCGCGGCCCGGCACAGCTACCCGAACCTCTCGGCGCAGGCCGTCTACGGCGTTCTCAAGGCTCTCGTCGCCGCCGGGATCGCCCGGCGCTTCGAGCCGGCGGGGGCCTCCGCGCTCTACGAACTCCGGGTCGGCGACAACCACCACCACCTCGTCTGCCGGCGCTGCGCAACGGTCGTCGACGTGGACTGCGCCGTGGCCTCCGCCCCCTGCCTGACGCCCTCACCGTCCGAGACCGGCGCCGACTTCGCCGTCGACGAGGCCGAGGTCATCTTCTGGGGACTGTGCGCCGCCTGCCGTGCGTCTGCCGCCGCCCCCGATATCACCCTGCTCACGCCCGCCAGTACGACCACAGAAAGGTAGAGAATGACGACCTCCGCGGACCGCCCGACCTTGACCACGCGTCAGGGCCACCCCGTGTACGACAACCAGAACAGCAAGACGATCGGCGTGCGCGGCCCGGCCACGCTCGAGAACTACCACCTCATCGAGAAGTTGGCCCACTTCGACCGGGAGCGCATCCCGGAGCGCGTCGTGCACGCCCGCGGCGCCACCGCGTTCGGCTACTTCGAGGCCGACGGCACCGTCGGCGACCAGCCGATCGCCGAGTTCACCCGCGCGAAGCTGTTCTCGGAGAAGGGCAAGCGCACCCCGCTCGCGATCCGCTTCTCCACCGTCGCCGGAGGCCGGGACTCCTCCGAGGTCGCCCGTGACCCGCGCGGCTTCGCGGTGAAGTTCTACACCGAAGACGGCAACTGGGACCTCGTCGGCAACAACATGGGCGTCTTCTTCATCCGCGACGCGATCAAGTTCCCCGACCTGATCCACTCGCAGAAGCCGGACCCGGTGACCTTCGAGCGGCAGCCCCCCAACCGCGTGTTCGACTTCATCGCGAACACGCCCGAGGCCCTGCACATGGTCACGATGGTGTTCTCGCCGCGTGGCATCCCGGCGAGCTACCGCACGCAGCAGGGCTTCGGCGTCAACACCTACAAGTGGGTGAACGCGGCCGGCGAGACCAAGCTGATCAAGTACCACTGGCACCCGCACCAGGGCGTGAAGTCGCTGACCGCGGCCGACGCCGCCTCCATCCAGGGTGAGGTGCTGGGCTCGCACACCAAGGACCTCTACGACGCCATCAACGCGGGCAACTTCCCGAAGTGGGACATGCTCGTCCAGATGATGGACGACCACGACCACCCGGAGCTCGACTTCGACCCGCTCGACGACACCAAGGCGTGGCCGGAGAACGACTTCCCGCTGCACAAGGTCGGGACCATGACCCTCGACCGGGCGCCGGACAACTTCTTCGCCGAGAACGAGCAGATCGCCTTCGGCACCGGTGTGCTCGTCGACGGTCTGGACTTCTCCGACGACAAGATGCTGGTCGGCCGGACGTTCTCCTACTCCGACACCCAGCGCTACCGCGTCGGTCCGAACTACCTGCAGCTCCCGGTCAACGCCCCGAAGCGGCAGGTCGCGACCAACCAGCGCGACGGTCAGATGGCCTACGACCAGGGTGAGTTCGCCGGGCAGAACCCGCATGTCAACTACGAGCCGACGTTCTACGCGGCTCCGCAGGAGGCGCCGAAGCCCAGCCACGCCGAGCAGGGCCCGGAGTACGTCGGGCGCGTGACGCGCCAGCGCATCGAGCGTCGGAACGACTACCTGCAGGCCGGCCAGCGCTACCAGGTCTCCCTGCAGTGGGAGAAGGACGACCTGGTCGCCAACCTCGTCGACGCGCTCGGCCAGTGCGAGCGCCCGATCCAGGAGCGGATGGTCTGGCACCTGCTGCTCGCCGACGACGAACTCGGCAACCGAGTGGGTGAGGGCATCGGCCTCGGTGCGGACGACGTCCGCCACCTCGAGCCGCTGCCGGGCTACGCGCTCAACGAGGAGGAGCAGCAGCGTCTGTCCAACCTCGGCAAGAACGGCCCGCGCGACGTGACCGGTCTGGTCATGACGCATGCGGTGCCGAACGAGAACGAGAAGGTCGCCGGCGTCTGAGCGTCGCCGGCGTCTGACGCCGACGAGCTGTACAAGAACCCCCGACCCGCTCCAGGGTCGGGGGTTCTTGGCGTCCCCAGGTCTGTTCGCGGACGCTCAGTGGTGCTGGAGCGACGGCAGGCGAGCCAGCTCCGCGGCCGTCGGGAACGGGTTGGCCCGGCAGCCCTGAAGGCTGATCGACTGCTGCTGCATCACCGCAGCGGTGGCCCCCGCACGGCTGCAGAAGGCGTGGTTGAAGCCGAGCCAGTGCCCGACCTCGTGGTTGACGACCATCCGGCGGTAGTCGGCGCGGGTCAACGGCCACGGGTAGGCGAACGTCGCCCGATCCCACCGGGCCTCGTTGATGATCACGTTGTCGCCCACGGTGCAGCTGTAGCTGACCGAGCAGTCGGCGCTGAACGTCGGCAGCCGGTCGGGCGTGGCGAGTACCAGCGTGAAGTCGACGCTGGAGCCAAGGGGGACCCGCTGGAATCGTCGTCCGTCGTGGGCCCAGCCCCGGGAGTCCGCGAAGACCGTGCCGACGCTGTAGGCGAAGTCGTCCAGATTCGTGTGGATCGGCCCGGCGCCGCGGATCGCGTAGCGGTAGGTGGGCAGCGCAGTACAGGCGGACAGGCCGAGCGAGGCGACCACCAGCAGGGCCACCGCAACGCCGATAGATCGGAGCGATCGGGAGGAGAGCACGAGCGAACCGTAGGGCAGCCACCTGCGCGCGCAGGTGCTTTCTGCAGATCACCCCCGGATCGCCCTCGCCGATCGCCTGATTTGCGAGGCTTCTTCGAGGTGGGAGGCTCGGGCAACCGCTCACCAGACGTCGCCCTCGCGCCAGTCGCAGGTGAACTCGCCGGTGAGGTCGAGCGCGACCCCGTCCACCGTGAGCACATGCACGGTGCCCAGCTCCTCCGGCGTCGGCCGGATGCCGTCCGGAGTCAGCGCGGAGAGTGTCCCGGCCCAGGGTTGCCAGCCGTGGGAGCGGTAGAGGGGCGCACCGACCTCGGTCGCGCCCAGTGCGCCGAGGTCGTAGGCGCTGCCGATCAGGCGTTCGATCTCGGTCATCACGATCCCACCGAGGCCGCGCCGGCGATGGTCGTCGCGGACCGCCACCGCCTCGACGTAGCCGCAGCGCAGTACTCGGC
The DNA here is from genome assembly GCA_030840885.1 of Frankiaceae bacterium. Classification (GTDB taxonomy): domain Bacteria; phylum Actinomycetota; class Actinomycetes; order Frankiales; family Frankiaceae; genus JAVEDQ01. The sequence goes on along the minus strand of JAVEDQ010000574.1, from coordinate 182 downwards.
CGTTGTGCAGCATCCGCCGGGCGACGACGCAGGCGTGCGCGACGACGTCCCCACCGTCGCCGTCCGGGTCGCCGTCCCGATCGCTGACCCAGACGTGCATGCCGCCGAGGCTGTGTGTCCAGTCGTCGTCCCCGAAGGGTCCGTCCGGGCGCTCGGCGAACGCGGCTTCGAGCATCGCCCGG
>JAVEDQ010000150.1 GCA_030840885.1 Frankiaceae bacterium | reverse complement strand
CTCGAGAGGATGTCCCGGCATGGACACCGTCGCCGACCACTACCTGGTCGAGAAGGTCACGTCGGCGTCGCCGGCCGAGCTCACGGGGATGCTGTACGACAAGGCCGTGCTGTCCCTGAGGCGGGCGCAGGCCTTCCTCACCGCCGGGGACTGGGAACGCGCGAACGGACGCATCCTCAACGCCAGCGACATCGTTCTCGAGCTGCGTTGCGTCCTGAACCCCGCGGCCGGCGACATGACCGTGCGCCTCGAAGCCCTCTACGCGTGGGTGACGCAGCAGCTGCTCATCGCGAACGGCCGCCGCGACACCCGCGCGGTCCAGGAGGCCCTCGACGTCCTGGTCCCGCTGCAGACGGCATGGCGGCAGGCCTGCGTCGGCAACACCCGCCCTGCCGCGGTTCCCGCCGCCCGCTGACAGCTGCCGAAACTGTCGAAACCTTCGGAGCCGTGACCGCCGTGACCGCCGTGACGCCGTGACGCCGTGACGCCGTGACCGCCTGGACCCCGCTGCTCGACCGACTCGAGGAGCGGCTGCGCCGCATCAGCGACCAGGCCCTGAGCGGTGCCAGCGGTGGCAGCGGCGCCAGCGGCGCTGCCGTCGACGTCGGTCCCGCACCCCAGGTGTCCGACCGGCCCGCCGAACAGCCGACCGAGGCCGAGCTCGTCCGCCTCCACGCCCTCGGTGCCGCGCACGACCAGCTCGACGCGCGGCTGCGCAATCGCCGCAGCCAGCTGCAGCAGGCCGAGCGGTACGACCTGCAGACCGGCTCCTGACCTCCTCCCTTCCAAGATCCTCACCCGTTCGGAGCATCCACCTGCGGGGCTGTCCGGACGAGATCAATCTCGGATCAACACCGCAGCGCAGCAGCGCCAGGGACGAGCGGTGGGCAAGCACGACGCAGACGCCCAGGATGGGCGAACCTGCGCCGTTCTCACCCATCGGGGGCCGGGCGTGGAGCTGTTCAACGACATCGCGGGCGCGAGCGTCGAGCGCGCCCTCGACGGTGTCGCCGCCCAGCAGCGGGCCACCGCGGCCAACATCGCCAACGCCGCCACCCCGGGCTATCGCGCCCAGCGGGTCTCCTTCGCCGACAACCTCGCCTCCGCGATCGCCTCGGGCCAGGACCCGCGCAGCGCCGCACTGTCGACGCAGGACGCCAACACCCCGGCCGACCTGTCCGGCAACACGGTCCAGCTGAATTCGGAACTGACGAACCAGCAGCGGGAGAGCCTCCAGTACCAGGCGCTCGCGCAGGCCATGAGCTTCAAGCTCGGGCTCTGGAAGTCGGCGTTCGAGAAATGAGCATGTTCGGCGCGCTCGACGCGGCCGCCTCCGGGGTGTCGCTCGGCCAGACGTGGATGGACACGATCGGCGACAACGTCGCCAACATCAACACCGTGCGGCCGGCCGGCCAGGAGCCCTACCGCGCCCAGATGGTCGTCGCTCGCACCCTCCCCGGCATGCAGGGCGTCGGCGTCTCGGGGATCACCTCGCAGGGCGGCGCACCCGAGGTGGTCTACGACCCCGACAACCCCCTCGCCGACGGCGACGGCTACGTCACCCGGCCCGTGGTCGACATGGCCTCGGAGATGACCAACATGCTCGTCGCCAGCCGCCTCTACCAGGCGAACCTCTCCGTGATGACCTCCGCACGCGAGGCCTATCAGGCCGCGCTCTCCATCGGCAAGTGACGGGACACCTCATGAGCGCCATCGGCGGAATCGGCGGCGCGGGGTTCACCCCGCTCACCGCGCCCACCCTCAGCCAGCCCCCCGGTGCGAAGACCGGCGCCACCGGCGGTTTCCAGGGCGGTCTGGACGCCGTCTCCAAGTCGATCGGGGCCGCGGACACCGCCACGGCGCAGGTCGCCACGGGCACCGCCACCGACCTGCACGCGGTCACCATCGCCGCCACGAAGGCCCAGCTCGGCGTGACCATGACCGTCGCGCTTCGTAACAAGGCCGTCGAGGCCTACCAGGAAATCATGAGGATGTCGGTCTGACATGGCAGGGATCGACGCCTCCGGGCTCCAGCGCAGGGCGGTCGCGGCCTACCGCGCCTTCACCCCTGCCCAGCTCGTCCTCGCCGGCCTGTTGGTCGTGCTCACGCTCGTCGGCGGGATGATGTTCTACCGCTGGGTCAGCGCGCCCACCTACGCCGTCCTCTACACCGGCCTCGAGGCCAAGGACGCCTCCGACGTCACCACGCAGCTCACCACCGACGGGGTGCAGTACAAGCTCAGCAACAACGGCAGCACCGTCGAGGTCCCGACCGCCGCGCTCGACAAGGAGCGGGTCGCCCTCGGCGCCGCAGGCCTGCCCAAGGGCGGCACCGGCGGGTGGGAGACGCTCGACAAGGAGGGTCTGACCACCAGCTCGTTCCGCCAGCAGGTCGACTACCAGCGCGCCCTCGAGGGCGAGATTGCCAAGACGCTGCAGAACATCGACGGTGTCGACGCCGCCTCGGTCCACCTGGTCATGCCGCAGGAGCGGCTGTTCACCGACCAGCAGCAGCACGCCCGGGCCAGCGTCATGCTGACGACCCGGCGGACGCTGGACTCCGACAAGGTCAACGCGGTGGTCTCCACGGTCGCCTCCGCAGTTCCCGACCTGGACCCGACCGCGGTCTCGGTCACCGACTCGGGAGGGCGCCTGCTCTCCAAGAAGTCCGGCGGTGCCGACGACCAGAGCTCGCAGCAGGCCGGCTTCGAAGACCAGCAGACCGCGCGCGCCCAGAGCATGCTCGACCAGCTGCTGGGTCCCAACCACGCCGTCGTCCGGGTCGCAGCGACCCTGAACTTCGACCAGACCAAGCAGACCACGAAGACGATGGACGGCGCCAAGTCCGCCGTCACCGGCTCGGAGAAGACGACCGAGACCTACGCCGCTCCCGGTGGCACCACCGCCGGCGGGGCGGTGAGCGCGAGCGACCCGACGACCGGGCTGCCCGCCTCGGCCAGCGGCTCCTCGAGCTACGAGAAGAAGGCCGAGACCTCGACGATCGTCCCCAGCGAGCAACTCGACGAGACGCAGAAGGCGACCGGCACGGTGACCCGGCAGTCGGTGGCCGTCGTGCTCGACACCGGCGCCAAGAACCTCCCACCGAACGCACAGGTGCAGCAACTCGTCGCGGCGGCGCTCGGTCTCGACCCCAAGCGCGGCGACACCATCGTCGTCTCGAGCAGCGGCTTCGACACCAGCGGTCAGACGCCGGCGCCGGCCCCCTCGAACTCGATGTTCTCCGGCAAGAACCTCTCGACGCTCGTCGCGGGCATCATGCTCGTGCTCATCACGCTGCTGCTGCTCCGCTCGGCCCGCAAGCCGAAGATGCAGGCGCTCGCGGTGCCGGACGTGCTGCCGGCGCTGTCGTCCGGTTCACGGGACACCGTCGCGCTGCCCTCGGGCAGCCGGACGGCGCTGCCCGCTGTCCC
>JAVEDQ010000544.1 GCA_030840885.1 Frankiaceae bacterium | reverse complement strand
TCACGACGATGTCCCCGGTGACCGCGGCGAACCCACAGGCGAGGGCATTGCCCTTTCCGCGCCGGTTCTGCAGCACGATCTTCACGTCGGGGCGGAGCGCCTGAGCCACCGCGATGGTGTCGTCGGTTGAGCGGCCGTCCACCACGATGACTTCGTGGACGTCCGGCATCAGGCTGAAAACGATCGGAAGGTTCCGGGCCTCGTTGAACGTCGGGACGACGACGGAAACGCGGGGCTGGGCGGGCGAAGAAGTGCGTGCAGACATGATGGGTCCCCTGAACAGAGCTGGGTCAGATACTGGTCACGGGCCCGGTTTCGCCACTAGCTCCGTACCGGCTCAGGCGACCATTCAGCCGATACATCAACGCTGCCCTCCGAAAACCCGCTTTTGGTGCGGCCCTTCGAGCAACGACTACGTTAGGTAAGGGCGGAACAAACAGCCATACGACGTTGGTACTAGGACTCTGGGGCCGGAAATCGGCCTTCCCCTGCACTATGGGGCAACCGACCCCGGACCACGGTCCCAATCTCGCCACTGACCTGCGAAAACGCCCTCTGGTGGCTGAGTGCAGGCCGGCCCGGCGGGCACGTGCCGTTGGGCCACCTCGGGCGGCCGGGAGCCACGTCATCAGCAGGGCGTGCGTGAACGCTCAACTACGATTCCAGGGCGCTTTCGTCACTGTGCGTGACAGCGAGCGTTGTCCGCTTTAGCCTGATTGAGCTATGGGCAAGGCCCGCTGCGCCACATAGCGTCGGGTAGACCACCGTGGGGCAACGGTCTTCCGGGTCGGGCATCACCCGTAACACCGCGTCAACCCGGAAGGCTCTTAGTGATCGGCTCCGAACACCAGCAGTACCCGCTGGAGCGGACGGACGAGGCCGCCTCGATAGCACGGCAGCCCCTGACCGTCACCGTCCTCATCTGCGCGTACACGCTGAAGCGTTGGGGTGACCTCGACGATGCGGTAGCCGGCGTATTCCGCCAGACTCAGCCAGCGCACGAACTCGTCATAATCATCGACCACAATCCCGAACTATTGGAGCGGGCCCAGCCGGCCTTTCCGGGCGCCCGGGTCATACCGAACGCGCACGCCCGCGGACTGTCCGGCGCCCGGAACACCGGAGTCGCCATCGCCTCCGGTGAGATCGTCGCTTTCCTCGATGACGACGCCATTCCGGCTGACACGTGGCTGGAGGAGCTCGTTGCTCCGTTCGCCGACCCGGCCGTGGTCGGCGTCGGCGGGGCGGCCCTACCGCGCTGGCCGGAGCACCGTCCCGTCTGGTTCCCGCCCGAGTTCGACTGGGTCGTCGGCTGTAGCTACCAGGGCCTGCCGACGAAGCAGACGCAGATCCGCAACCCCATCGGCGCGACGATGGCCTTCCGGCGCCGCGCGTTCGAGGTCGCCGGCGGCTTCACCGAAGGCGTCGGCCGAGTCGGCACGCTCCCGCTGGGCTGTGAGGAGACGGAGTTCGCGATCCGGGCCACCGCGCAGTTGCCGGGGTCCACAGTGATGTACGTGCCGAACTCGGTCGTCCACCATCGGGTATCCGAGGACCGCGTGGCCTGGCGCTACTTCCTCCGGCGCTGCTACAGCGAGGGCATCTCCAAAGCCGCCGTCGCCCGGCTGGTCGGTCGCGAGTCCGCGCTGGCCAGCGAGCAGACGTACGTGCGCCGGACCCTGCCCGCAGGGATACGCCGAGACCTCCGCCGACCGGAGCCCGGCGCGAGCCGACGGAGGGCGCTGGCCACGACCGCCGGCCTCGCCGCCGCCGCCACCGGGTACGCCAGGGCCCGGTTGAGGCAGTCATGACGGTCGTCCCCGTCCTGCTCTACCACTCGGTCAGCGACGATCCCCTCCCGGAGATCGCCGAGTACAACCTCACCCGGCAGCGGTTCGCGGACCACGTGCGCGTCATCCGCGACAGCGGGCGCACCCCGATCACGTTCGCCGACTGGGTCGGACGGATGCGGGCGGCGGCCGCCGACCCAGCGGACGGGATCTCGAGCCCGGAACGCGTCGTCGTGGTCACGTTCGACGACGGCTACGACAACAACCTGTCTGCGTGTGCGCTCCTGGGCGAGCACGGGATTCCCTCGACCGTGTACGTGACCACGGACTACGTCGGACGCTCCGGCTTCGTCGACGAGGCCGGCCTGCGCGACCTCGCCGCCATCGACGGCGTCACGGTCGGCAGCCACGCCGTGAGCCACCGTCGGCTCGACGAACTGCCCGCGTCCGAGTTGGGCGATGAGGTCAGGCTGAGCCGCACCCGGCTGGCGGACGTCCTCGGTCGGCCGTGCGAAACCTTTGCCTATCCGCACGGCAACCACGGCGCACGGGTGCGCCGCGCGGTGCAGGACGCCGGTTACGCCTCGGCTGCCGGAGTGAAGAACGCCTACTCGCATGAGCGGGACGACGTCTACGGCGTTGCACGCCTGATGGCGACCCGCGACTGGAGCGCCGACCAACTCGAGCGCTTTCTCGGGAACGACAGACCGCTGGCCCCGCGCCGGGAGAAGCTGCAGACCAAGGGATACCGCGCTTACCGGCGAGTCCGGAAGCGCCTCACGGAGGTGACCTCGTGACCGCTCTGGACGGGCATCCGGTGCTCAGCGCACCGCCGTATCAGGTGGAGCTCACCCGGCCGCTACCCCTGCTCCGCGGTACCGGATCGGTCGACCTGCTCGTCAAGCTGCACGGGCACCCGCTCGGGACCGTCCGCGTGCCGCTGGACAAGCCGGACTTCGATGTGAGCCGGTTGGCCCAGGCGATCGCGCAGCGTCTCGCGAACCCCATCCGCGAGCACCTGGCCGGCGATGACCTGGCCGGCGACGGCTCGGCGGCCGACAGCCCAGTCGTGGATGCCGCCCGCCTCGAGGCCGGTCTGCCGGACAGCCAGAGCTGCCGCCGGCCGAGCACCTCGCTCGACGTCTCCGTCGTCGTCACGGCCATCGAGGCCAGCGACTCGTTGCGACGGACCCTCGCCGCTCTGGCCCGGCAGTCGACTCCGCCGGCCGAGGTGCTGCTCGTCGACAACCGCCCGACCACCAGCGGCATCCCCGCCATGCTCGAGGACCTCCCGGAGCTGCCCGAGCCGCCCCGCTACGTTCCCGAACACCGCAAGGGCCTCTCGTACGCGCGGAACGCCGGCCTGAACGCCGCCCGCAGCGAGATCGTCGCCTTCACCGACGACGACGTGCTGCTCGACGAGAGCTGGCTCGACGCGCTCGCCGCTCCCTTCGAAGCCGGTCCCGAGATCGTCTGCAGCAGCGGCCTCATCCTGCCGCTGGTACTGGCGACCGGCGCGCAGCTGCTGTTCGAGGAGTTCGGCGGCTTCAGCAAAGGTTTCGAGATGCGACGGTTCGACCTCGAGAAGCACCGGGGAGATGGTCCGCTCTACCCCTTCAACGCCGGCCAGTTCGGCAGCGGCGCCAACAGCGCCTTCCGTACCTCGTTCCTGCGGGAGATCGGCGGCTTCGACGAGATGCTGGGCACCGGTACGCCTGCTCGCGGCGGCGAGGACCTCGATCTCTTCCTCGAGGTCCTGGGGCACGGCGGGACGATCGTCTACCAGCCCGCCGCCGTGCTCTGGCACGAGCACCACGCGGACATGGCCCAGCTCGAGAAGCAGCTGTTCGCCTACGGCGTCGGCCTGGGCGCCATGCTGACCAAGCGACTGGTCACCCGTCCCGAGGAACGCCGGCAGATTTTCCGCAAGGCACCGGAGGGCCTCCGCTACCTGCTCGGCACGCGCAGCGAGAAGAACGCTCGCAAGACCACCTCCTACCCTCGACGGCTGACGCTGCTCGAGCTGGCCGGCGTCGCCACCGGACCCATCGCCTATGCCCGCAGCACTCGAGCGCGCAGCAGGCGATCGTGGGCACCGTAGCGGTGTCGCAGGGCATCACCCACCCCAGCGAGGAGGCCGTCCGCCGGCTCATGGCCAGCGGTGCCGCACTGATGAGCAACGCCATGCTCACATCGGTGCTAGGTGTCGTGTTCTGGGTGGTCGCGGCACGGATGGTGCCGACCGATCGGCTGGGCCGTGACACGGCTGCGGTGACGCTGATGCTCGCCATCGCCGCGGCTTCCGACCTCAACATGAACGTCACGTTGCCGCGGCTGCTTCCCCAACTCGGACGTCGGTCACGCCAGTTCACCTACGGGTCGTACGCGGCCTGCTGCGCGACGGCGCTGGTGGCCGCGGCAGCGGTGGCCCTCGTGACGTCACACACCGAGGGCTCGATGGCCTTCCTCGGCACGTTCCCGGTCGTGGTGCTGTTCGCGGCGGCCTGCGTCGGCTGGGGGATCTTCGCGCTGCAGGACAGCGTGATGACTGCGTTCGGTGCGGCTCGATGGGTCCCGGTCGAGAACGCCCTGTTCGGCGTCCTGAAGATCGTGCTGCTCGTCGTACTCGCCAAGGCCGACTATGAGCATCCGGTGCTCCTGGCCTGGGTCGTCGGCATGGCGGTGCTCCTGCCACCGGTCAACCTCTTCATCGCCCGGCTGCTCAGAACCACGGCGCACCTGCGGCCGAGCCTTACCCTCCGCGGCAAGGAGGCCACCCGGTCGGCCCTGGTGCGCTTCCTGGCTTGGGATTACGGGGGCTCGCTGGCACAGCAGGCCGCGGTGGCGGCCCTCCCCCTCGTCGTCGTCGGCATGGTCGGGCAACGGAGCAACGCCTACTTCTCGATCGCGATGAGTTGTGCACTCGCGCTGGACGGCCTGTTCATAGCCGTGTGCGCCCCGCTCGCGGTCGAGGCAGCCGCGGAGCCGGACACGGCGTCGCAGCTGGCGCGCCGGGCGATGTTCCGCTTCGGCGCGATCCTGGTACCCATGTTGGTGTTGGTCACGGTGCTGGCGCCCTTGCTGCTGCGTCCGTTCGGTCCGGAGTACGTCGAGCACGCGACGACGTCGCTGCGTCTCATGACACTGGCGGCGATCCCGCAGGGCTTGGTGCACCTGTGGGGCGTTCTGCTCCGCCACGAAGGTGCCACGGCCCGCATCGCGATCGTCCAGGCGCTCAACACGATCATGCTCGTGGCCCTGCTCCTGTTCCTCGTGCCCCGCTACTGGTTGGCCGGAGCCGGGCTCGCTTGGCTCGTCACGCATCTGGTCACCGCGGTGTTCCTCCTACCGACCCTCTACCGGCGCCTTCGACTGGAGACCCATGCGTGACACGGACAACCAGAAGCTGGCTGACCTCGCGCTCCTGGGGCTGCTGGCTGTCGCGGTCCTGACCGTGGCCGTGCCGTTCCTGTCGCCGGTGCGCGCCTTCGTCGTCTTCTTCGCGGTCCTGCTCGTACCGGGGGCCGCGGTGCTCACCTTCCTCGAGATCGAACGGCCCAGCACCTATGTGGCACTCGCCGCCGTGCTCAGCCTCGCCGTCTGCACGGCGGGCAGCCTGGCGCTGACCTGGTTGCACTTCTGGCATCCCCTCGTGCTCGCCGGCCTCCTCGCCGTCGGCAGCGCAGCGCTTCTCTCCACGGACCTCTCCCGTCGGCTGCAGCCGCGGACCGCACACCCCAGCACAGAAGACCGAGCCTGACATGACATCGCACGTCCACCCGGTTCCTCGTCCCGACATCACGCAGAAGAGGGCAGTCACGACAAACCCCAAGCACTTCTCCCCCACCTGGTGCGGACAGTGGGAAGCGTCCGACTCCACGTTGCGAGAAGCCGTCGAGCCGATTTCCGACCTGGCTCATTACGACCGAGCACGGTTGCTGGTGCGATTCCACGCTGAGCCGTTGGGCTTCCTGGAGGTGGCGACACCGGGCGGCGTGCTCGACGAGGCGGCGATCGCGGCCCGAGCCCAGAAGGAATTCGGGGAACTGATCCGCAGGCACCGCGAGCGCGATTCCGAGCTGCTCGGCAACGCTCCGGTCGGGGATCCGGTCACGCCCACGTGCGCTCGCAGCACGGCCGAAACGTCGGTCACGGTTGGGGTGTGCACGCGTAATCGGCCGGAGACGTTGCGAGCCTGCCTCATCGACCTGCAGCGCCTCGTCTACCCGTCGCTCGAGATCCTGGTCGTCGACAACGCCCCGAGCGACGACAGCACCATGGAGGTGGTGCTGTCGGCGCAGGCCGCCGACCCCCGCATCCGATACGTGCGGGAGCCACGGCCGGGTCTCTCCTGCGCACGGAACCGCGCGGTCGCGGAGGCGAAGGGAACGCTGCTCGCGTTCACCGACGACGATGTCGCGGTGGATCCGCTCTGGGTCGACAGCCTGGTCGACGCCTTCGTTTCCGACGACATCTGGTGCGTCACCGGACTCGTCCCGACGGCCATTCTCGACGGCGTGGCCGAGGCGTACTTCGACGCCCGGGTGAACTGGGGTGACCGGTGCGAGTCACGTCGCTACGACCTCGACTCGTCCCGGGTCGCCGACGCGCTCTACCCCTTCTCCGCCGGACTGTTCGGTACCGGTGCCAACTTCGCCTGCCGGACGAACGTCCTCCGCGAGCTCGGTGGGTTCGACGAGGCACTGGGGGCGGGCACCCTCACGGCCGGTGGCGAGGACCTCGACATCTTCGTGCGGGTCCTGTTCGGAGGCGGCGCGATCCAGTACGAACCGTCGGCGATCGTCTGGCACAAGCATCGCGCCGATCTCGAGAACCTCGCGCAGCAGATGTACGCCCACGGCACCGGCATGTCGGCGTTCCTGAGCAAGCAGTTGGCCGACCCGAAGCACCGGTGGGCGCTGTTGTCGCGGGTGCCCATCGGGGTCCGCAAGCTCGCGGTCGCGATGCGGTCGACCACGTCGAGCCTCGAGTGGGCCGACGAGGTCGCACCCGTGTTGCTGCGCAAGGAGCTGCGTGGGATGGCAGCCGGTCCCCTCCTTTACCGGCGGGCCCGCCGCCGGATCCCGGCCCGGCGCGGGTAGCCGCTATGACCACCACGAGCCAGACCACCCGCGCCGAGACTGTGTCGCTTCAGCCGGCTGCGGGGGCGCCGGCGCGGCTGTGGCCGCATGTCGCGGTCGTCGCAGCGGCGCTCGCTCTGTGGCTGGTCAGCCTGCGCCAGATCGATGTCGACCACCTCGGGACGGTCGGCCTGCTCTCCGCGCTGCCCGTGACCTGGTGGGCGTCGCTGGCGCTGCTGGTGGGAGGACTGGCGTTCGCAACCGCGGAGCGCGGCACGCGCCGACGCCCGGCAATCGGGTATCTATCGGGTGCGCTGCTGGTCCTCTACGCCACGGCACCCCTGACGGAGACCGTGCCCCGGTACACCTACGCCTACAAACACATCGGCGTCACGCAGTACATCACCACGCACCACACGGTGGACCGGTCGATCGACATCTACCACCGCTGGCCTGGCTTCTTCAGCTTCTCGGCCTGGTTCGACGGCGTTGCCGGTATCGCGAGTCCCCTGTCCTACGCGGCCTGGTCCGAGTTCGTCGTCTCGGCTCTCTGGGCCGTTCTCGTGTTCGTGCTCGCCCGCGAGGTCACCTCGAGCGTCCGGCTGGCCGAGATCGCCTGCGGCGTCTTCGTGATCAGCAACTGGATCGGGCAGAGCTACTACTCACCGCAGGCGTTGGCGTACACGTTGACGCTCGGCATGTACATCCTCATCTACCGGTACTGCCTGGGGCCACCGAACCGGCTCGGGCTCCGGCTGGAGCGCCTCGTCGGGCGGCTTGCGACCGTGCCGGTGCGGACCGGGAGTCCGTCACCGCACCCCCTTCCGCCCGGGGTGGGGAACGCGCGTGCCGCTCGCCGGAACCGTGACCGGGCGGCCGTGCTGGTATTGGCGCTGCACACGGTCGTCGTCGCCACCCACCAGCTGACCCCCTTCCTCTCGCTGCTGATCATGGCCCTGCTCACCCTCGCGGGCTACCTGCGTCCACTGTGGCTACCGGCCGCCGCCGCCGTGATCACCCTGCTCTACCTGCTCAGCAATTTCGGCTTCGTCCAGGACAACTACGGGGTGTTCTCCGGACTGAACCCCTTCACGAACGCGAGCGCCGCACTCGCCGACGTGACGCAGCTGAGCCCCGGCAAGACCTGGGTGGGTCGGGCGGCGCTCAGCCTCACCCTGCTGATCTGGCTGCTCGGCTTCGCGGGCCTGTTCCGCCGCCTCCGGCAGGGTCAGGTGCGGCAGGGGCTGTGCCTCGGCCTGTTCCTGGTGGGGCCGTTCCTCGTCCTGCTCGGACAGAGCTACGGCGGGGAGATCCGGCTGCGCGTGTTCCTGTTCTCGCTGCCGTGGTGCTGCATCGCCATCGGCTGGCTGTTCACCGGTCGCCGGCCGAGCCGCCGGTACGCGACGTATGCGCTGGCTGCGACGAGCGCCTTCCTCGTCCTGCTCTCGGTAATCAGCAGCTTCGGCCTCGAGGACGTCAACCACGTCCGTCCCGCCGAGGTGCAGGCGAGCGAGTGGCTCTATCAGAACGGGACGCCCGGGTCGGTGCTGATGTTGAGCGGACCGGGGTTCCCGAGTCGCTTGGGCGCGGACTACGAGAAGTTCGTCGGTCCCAACCGGGTGGACGTCCCCGACCTCACCCTGGCGGAGGGCTTCCGGCACCAGACGTTCCAGCCGGCCCCGACGAGCCGGGACATCGACGATGTCATCGAAGCCATGCAGGTGTACTCCTCGCACGGGTATCTGGTCTTCTCCACCACGCAGTACGCCAACAACCGCAGCTACGGCCTGTTCCTGAACGGCGGGATGGCGCGGCTGGAACAGGGCGTCGCCCGCTCGCCGCGCTTCCAGCTCGTCTACGGCAATCGGGACGCCCGGATCTACGAGCTGAGCGACCAGCCGGCAGCCGCAGATGGCGCCCCCGCGGCGTCACCGCTCGGGCAGCAGGTGCCTGACCAGAAATCTCAGACTGCTCCGGTCGAGCAACGCCCACGCGACGAGCCAACCGACGACCGCGGCCGGAAGGCTGATCACTGACAGCAGCCGATCGTCGGCGAACCACAGCGTGAGTCGGCCAACGCCGCCGGCAGCCGCACCGCAGAGCGCGCCGAGCAGGAGCGGACCGCTGACCTGAAACCATCGCAAGGCGATGGCGGGTCGCAGGACCCCGAACATGTAGCCGGCGCCGACGACGGCAGCGATCAGCACTCCGCTCGCTGCTCCCTGCGTGCCTGCCACGTGCGTCAGTACGGCCACGGCCGGGATCATCACGAGGAGCTGTGCCGCCTGGATCCGTCGTTGCAGGACGACGCGGCCGGTCAGCACGAGGATGGGGTTGCCGACGAGCGACAGAGTGCGGACCCAGGCGAAGACGGCGAGCAGTCGCAGCGTGAGCCCGAAGGCGTTCCACTTGCCCTGGAAGAGAATGTCGATCATGGCCGGACCGGCGACGACCAGGTACCCGAGCGGAAGGGCGCTCACGACGGCGATGGTGCGGAAAGCGGTGACGAACAGACCGGCCATCTCCACGACATCGGTCTTGACCCGCGCGTAGATGGGACCCAGCACCCGGTTGGAGCTCTGGCCGATCAACCAGTAGGTCAGGGTGCACAGGTTGTACACGAAGGCATAACCGCCGAGCGCCACGGCGCCGAGCTCCGCACTCACCATGGCGTTGTCCGCGTTCAGGAAGATGGTGTTGAGCACGGCGGCGCCCATCAGGTGCCGCCCGATTCCCCAGACCTGCCGGGCCGAGTCCCGATGGAAGCTGGGGGTCGACGCGACCGGATGGGCCGACGTCAGGACGACGAAGCGGATCGCCTGCTGCGCGACCGCCTGCAGGATCAGCGCCGCCCCACCCGCACCGAGGCTCAGCGCCACCAGGGCGACCGCCAGCGACACCGCACTGCCCGCGATCTGGGCCAGTGCCGAGACGCGGTACCTCAGGTCGCGATCGAGCAGGGCCGCAGCGAGTTCGTTGTACTGGGCCAGCGGGAGGCTGATGGCGACCAGCCGGACGTAGTCCTCCGCGCCCTGCGCCTTGAGCGCGACGCACAGCGGATGCGCGAGCAGGACCATCGCCAGCGCGCCGGAGAAACCCC
>JAVEDQ010000335.1 GCA_030840885.1 Frankiaceae bacterium | reverse complement strand
GGCTCGATGTCCGCATGGGGGAGTGGGCACGGCAGGTCGGCCTGCCCGTCGACGTGCCGGGAGCAGGCGCCGCCGGCGGGCTGGGAGCGGCGCTGTTCTGGCTCGGGGCCACCCGCTCGGCCGGGGCCGACGAGGTCGCGGCGATGGCCGGCCTGGCCGATCGACTGGCCGAGGTCGACCTGGTGCTGACCGGAGAGGGGTCGTTCGACTTCACCTCGCTGCGCGGCAAGCTCGTCGCCGGGGTGGCGCAGCTGGCCCTCGCCGAGGCGGTGCCCTGCCTCGTGCTGGCCGGCCAGGTGACCGTGGGCCGGCGCGAGATGCTCGCCTCCGGGGTGAACGCCGCCTACGCGCTGGTCGACGAACCCGGAGGGCTGGAGCGGGCGATGGGTGACCCGGCCGGCGCTTTGGTGGACCTCGCGGCGCGGGTGGCACGCGAGTGGGCGCGGTCCTGAGCTCGCGAGTCGGTCCTGCGCCCGCCCGACGGGTGCGGGGAATAGCGCGGACGCCGATGGTGTCCGTACGATGGACGCGTCGGGAAGGAGCACCCACACATATGAGCCTCGATACGCACGATCACGCGGCACAGACGCCCGCGACCGAAGCGGCGACAGCGACCTCCACTGCTGTCAACCTCACCGAGAACGCTGCCCTCAAGGTCAAGGCCCTGCTCGACCAGGAGGGCCGCGACGACCTCGCGCTGCGCATCGCCGTCCAGCCCGGTGGCTGTTCGGGTCTGCGCTACCAGCTCTTCTTCGACGAGCGTCAGCTCGACGGCGACGAGCGGACCGACTGGGGAGGGTTCGACCTGGTCGTCGACCGGATGAGCCTGCCCTACCTCGGTGGGGCGAGCATCGACTTCGTCGACACCATCGAGAAGCAGGGCTTCACGATCGACAACCCGAACGCGACCGGGTCCTGCGCCTGCGGAGACTCCTTCAGCTGACGGTCGTCCCTCGGCGAACCAGTCCCACGACGAACTTCAAGAGCCCCGCACGGCTTCGGCTGTGCGGGGCTCTCGTCGTCTGTGCGCGTCGTCTGTGGGGGCCGGCCCGGGCGGCTCGCGCCAGCGCTCAGCGACCGTGCGTCGAGAACCCCACGAGCGGGCCGTCGACGAGGACATGGGCCTCGTCCGGGATCGCGATGGTGCGCGCGTCCCCGGCCGCATCCTGCCGCGGAAGGACCCGGCCGAGCGCACCGCCGAAGGAGTCGGGCCGGCCGTAGGTCGTGTCCTGCGCCAGGCGCAGCAGTGCTTCGTGGTCCTCGGGCAAGTCGTCGCTGGGGTGCATGCGCTCACGCTAGGAGGTCGAGGTGACCTGGAACACCCCTTACCGATTGGTAGCTTGTTTCGCCGCATCGGTACTGCTCAGGGCTCCGGGAAGGATCCGCCAGGCACGTCGGACCGCCGCTTCCGTCCACCCCGTCCGAAGTGGGAGCCGCCTGGCGGCTAGCGTTCCTGCCCGTGCGTATCGCTGTTACCGGTTCCATTGCCTCTGACCACCTCATGAGCTTCCCGGGGAGGTTCGCCGAGCAGCTCCTCCCGGATCAGCTGGCGCACCTCTCCCTGTCCTTCCTGGTCGACGAGCTCGTCGTCCGTCGGGGCGGCGTGGCGGCCAACATCTCCTTCGGGCTCGGCCGGCTCGGGCTGCGGCCCGTGCTCGTCGGTGCGGTCGGCGAGGACTTCGGTGACTACCGGTCCTGGCTCGATCGCGCGGGCGTCGACACCTCGTCCGTCCACGTCAGCGAACTGGCCCACACCGCCCGCTTCGTCTGCACCACCGACCGCGACCAGTGCCAGATCGCGTCGTTCTATCCCGGCGCCATGGCCGAGGCGCACGACATCGAGCTCGCGCCGATCGCCGACCGGCTGGGTGGGCTCGATCTGGTCCTGGTCAGCCCGAACGCCCCCGACGCGATGGTCCGCCACTCCGAGGAGTGCCGGCAGCGCGGGTTCCCGCTGGCCGCCGATCCCTCGCAGCAGCTGGCGATCCTGGACGGCGAGCAGATCCGCTCGCTGGTCGAGGGTGCCCGCTTCCTGTTCTGCAACGAGTACGAGAAGGGCCTGCTGGAGAGCAAGACCGGCTGGTCGTCCGACGAGGTGCTCAGCCGCGTCGAGTACCGCATCACCACCCGGGACGCCAACGGCGTGCTCATCGAGGGTCGCGACGGCAGCCGCATCGAGGTGCCTGTCGTACCGGCGACCGAGATCGCGGACCCGACCGGGGTCGGCGACGCCTTTCGCGCCGGGTTCCTCTCCGGCCTGTCCTGGAGTCTGCCGCTCGAGCGCGCAGCGCAGGTCGGGTGTCTGCTCGCGACCCTGGTGCTCGAGACCGTCGGTCCGCAGGAGTACGAGGTCGACCCCTCGACGATGATCGAACGCTTCCGCGGCGTCTACGGCGACGCCGCCGCGGACGAGGTCGCGGGCCACCTCGAGGGAGTCGGCGCGGCCCTGCCCGTCGGCTGAGCCGACTCGAAAGCAGCACCGTCAGCGAAGGCGGATCCGGTGGACGTTCACGGCACCGGGTCCGCCGTCGCCGGCAGGAGTGTCGAAGGGGAAGACCCCCAGGTAGGTGTGGCCGCGCATGCGGCACCAGGCCGGGATGTCGGACGTCGCCGCCGGATCGTCGGCGAGCACCTCGATCAAGACCCCCACCGGCGCCAGGCTTGCCGCGCGCGCGAGGTCGATGACGGGCAGCGGGCAGCGCCGGCCGCGGGCGTCGACGACGATCGGCTCGCGCGGCTCCGGTGCTGAAGGACCGCTCACAGCCCGGCGACCCCCGCCTCGGCGCGGAGGTCCGCCACGATGACCGGCAGTACCGCGAGCAGTCGGTCCACAGTCGTGTCGTCGCTGTCGCGCCCGAAGGCGATGCGGACGTTGCCGTGCGTCAGCGCCCCGACCGCCTCGAGGACGTGGCTCGGGGTGATCGAGCTGGCGGTGCAGGCCGAGCCGCTGGAGACCGCGAAGCCGGCGGCGTCGAGTGCGCCGACCAGCCGCTCGCCGTCGACGTAGAGGAACGACGCGGTCAGCAGGTGGGGGAGCCGTGCCGAGGCCTCCGCCGGCCCGGCAAGAGCCACGTCGGGCACCTGCTGCGGCAGGGCCGTCCGCAGTCGTTCGACGTAGCCGGTGAGGCGCTCGCCTTCCGCGATCAGCTCGTGACGACGGGCCTGCAGGGCCGCAGCGGTCGCGACCACGCCCGGCACGTCCTCGAAGCCGCGGACCCGACCGCCACCGCGTTCGTCGGCCGGGTCCGGGTTCCGCCAGCGGGTCCCGGTTCGGGTAACGAGGATGCCGACGCCGGGGGGACCGCCGAACTTGTGCCCGCTGCCCGTCAGCAGATCGGCGCCGAGCTCCGCCATCCGCACCGGCGCCCGCCCCAACGACTGGGCCGCGTCGACGTGCAGCGGGACGCCGGCGGCGCGGCACAGCGCCGCCACCGCCGCTACCGGCTGGAGGGTCCCGAGCTCCTGGTTCGCCGACTGCAGGCTCACCAGCGCCGTGTCCGGCGGGAGGCGGTCGGGTACTCGCACCGCGCCCGTGCCGTCGACCTCGAGCAGGTCGACCTGGCCCCCGGCGGCGGCCAGCTGCTCGCCGGCCGCGAGCACGCAGGAGTGCTCGACCGGACTGGTCACCAACCGCCGGCCGATCCGTCGTCGGCCGCCCGCCGCACCCAGGACGGCGAGCTGCGCTGCTTCGGTTCCGCTTCGCGGGAACCAGACCTCGTCGGCCCGGACCCCGAGGACCTCGGCCACGCTCTCGCGGGCCATGGCGAGCAGCCGGGCGGCCTGCTGCCCCTCCCGGTAGAGGCGCGTCGGATCACCCCAGCCCTCGTCCCAGGCCGCGAGCAACGCGGCCCGGGCAGCGGGATGCAGTGGCGCTGTCGACGCCCAGTCGAGATAGCTCCGGTCGGTCGGGCTCCGCAGGGCCGGCCCAGGGGCGTCTCCCGACGGGAAGGAAAGCCGCTCCATCCTCTGGACGGTAGTCCCGCGGCAGTCCTCGGGCGGTCCCGTGGCAGACGGTCGCCACGACGCGCCGGGGTGCCCCTGACGTGCGGATTGTGGTCCTCGTGACAGCCTCTGCTGTGGCACGGCTGAGCAGGTCGTGGGCATTTGCCTGGGATACGCTTCCTGCGGCGTCCCTAGCTACATCAGGTGTGGCATGCGGCATCGGGAGGACAGCTCTTGACCGGCACATCCCGTCGACTCGACGGCGATCGGCCGCGCGGCACCCGCCGTCGCGGACGAGGCCTCCGGGTAGGCATTCTGGGCGCAAGCGTCCTGCTCACGGCGACGGCGTGCGAACTGCCCAGCTTCGGCATGCCCCACGGGATCACCCCGCAGGCGACGCGCATCTACAACATCTGGTCCGGCTCGACGATCGTCGCGCTCAGCGTCGGCGTCTTCGTCTGGAGTCTGATCCTGTTCGCGAGCTTCGCCTACAGGAAGAAGACCGACGAGCTCCCGGAGCAGGTGCGTTACAACCTGCCGGTCGAGGTGCTCTACACGATGGTCCCGTTCGTCATCGTGGCGGGCCTGTTCTACTTCACGGCCCGCGACGAGATCCAGATCAACAAGACGACCCCGCATCCTGACGTCACCATCTCGGTCATCGGGTTCCGTTGGCAGTGGCAGTTCGGTTACGTCGAGGACGGCCGCGTGATCGGCCAGGTCACCGGGCGCCCGGGTGAGACCCCTGTGCTGGTGCTGCCGACGGACCGCAGCATCCGTTTCGTCGAGTCCTCTCCCGACGTCATCCACTCGTTCTGGGTGCCGGAGTTCCTGTTCAAGCGGGACGTCATCCCCGGCAAGCTCAATCAGTTCGAGATCAGCAAGATCGATCGGACCGGCACCTTCGTCGGCCGCTGTGCCGAGTTCTGCGGCACCGACCACCCGCGAATGAACTTCACCGTGAAGGTGGTCGAGCCCGCCGAGTACGACGCGCTCATCCAGAGCTTCCGTACCTCGGCAGCGTCCCAGGCGGCGCCGCCGGCGCCGTTGTCCCCCGGGAATGGACAGTGACCCCCAAAAGGCTCACCGTTCTCCTGGGAGCGGTCCCCGTGTCGGCAGCTGCCGCCTCGCCCCTCGTGAACTCAGCGAATGAGAGTGGAACATGACCCTTCTCCACGATCCCGCAGCGTCCGTCGAACAGGTCGAGGCCGAGGTCTCGAAGGCACCTGAGCGCACCCCGCTGCTGGGCTACATCACGACGACGAGCCACAAGACCATCGGCGTCATGTACACGGTCACGTCGTTCATGTTCTTCGTGCTGGCCGGCATCATGGCCGAGCTCATGCGCGCGGAACTGGCGCGGCCAGGTCTGCAGTTCCTGTCGAACGAGCAGTACAACCAGCTGTTCACGATCCACGGCACGATCATGATGTTCCTGTTCGCGCCGGCACTTGCCTTCGGCTTCGCGAACTTCCTGATCCCGCTGCAGATCGGCGCCCCCGACGTCTCCTTCCCGCGGTTGAACGCCCTGGCCTACTGGATGTACGCCTTCGGCGGCACCATCGTGGTGGCCGGCTTCCTCACCCCGGACGGCGCCGCTGACTTCGGCTGGTTCGCCTACGCGCCGCTGAACAGCATCCAGTACTCCTCCCACGTCGGCTCCGACATGTGGATCCTGGGCCTGGTGCTGTCGGGCCTCGGCACCGTCCTCGGTGCCGTCAACCTGGTCACGACGATCATCACGCTCCGCGCGCCCGGCATGACCATGTTCCGGATGCCGATCTTCACCTGGAACATGCTGATCGTCGGCATCCTCGTGCTCGTTGCATTCCCGGTCTTCGCCGCTGCCGGTCTCGCGCTGTTCGCCGACCGACAGTTCGGCGCACACGTCTTCGACTCGGCCAATGGCGGTGCGTTGCTGTGGCAACACCTCTTCTGGTTCTTCGGCCATCCAGAGGTGTACATCGTCGCCCTGCCGTTCTTCGGCATCATCACCGAGATCCTCCCGGTGTTCAGCCGCAAGCCGCTGTTCGGGTACAAGGGCCTGGTCTTCGCGACCATCGGGATCGGTGCGCTCTCCATCGCGGTGTGGGCGCACCACATGTACGTCACCGGTGGCGTTCTCCTTCCGTTCTTCGCCCTGCTCTCGTTCCTCATCGCGGTCCCGACCGGGGTGAAGTTCTTCAACTGGATCGGCACCATGTGGCGTGGCCAGATCACGTTCGAGACGCCGATGCTCTGGGCCGTCTTCTTCCTGATCACGTTCCTGTTCGGTGGCCTGACCGGCGTCCTGCTCGCCAGCCCGCCCATCGACTTCCACGTCAGCGACTCGTACTTCGTCGTGGCCCACTTCCACTACGTGGTCTTCGGGTCGGCGGTGTTCGGCGGGTACGCCGGCGTCTACTTCTGGTTCCCGAAGATGACGGGCCGGATGCTGGACGAGCGGCTGGGCAAGGTCCACGCGTGGACGCAGTTCATCGGCTTCCAGGTGACCTTCCTGATCCAGCACCTGCTGGGCCTGCAGGGCATGCCGCGCCGTGTCGCCGACTACAGCGCGAGCGATGGCTTCACCAACTTCAACACGGTGTCCACGGTCGGCGCGTTCCTGCTGGGCGCATCTCAGATCGTCTTCTTCTACAACGTCTTCAAGTCCTACAAGCACGGTGAGCTCGCTGTCGGCGACGACCCCTGGGGCCACGGCAACTCGTTGGAGTGGGCGACGTCGTGCCCGCCGCCGCGTCACAACTTCGTGTCGCTGCCCCGCATCCGCTCGGAGCGTCCCGCGTTCGACCTCCACTACCCGGAGACCGTCGGCCGCAAGGAGTTCCACGCCTCACCAGAAACGGTCTGACGCAATGAAGGTCGAAGGCCTGATTTTCGCGGTCTACGCGGTTTTCCTCGGGATCGCCGGAACCGTCTACTGGATTCTGGTCTCCAACAACGGTGACCGGACCGAGACGGCCGGGATCGTCGCCCTGTTCGTCACGATGGGCCTGGGCATCCTCATCGGCGGCTATCTGCTGTTCACCGCCCGGCGGATGGAGCCGCGTCCCCAGGACCTGGCGGACGCCGAGGTGGCCGACGGTGCCGGCGAGTTGGGTAACTTCAGCCCCCGCAGCTACTGGCCGTTCCTGATCGCCTTCGCGCTGTTCCTCACGATGCTCGGGATGATTTTGGGCGTCTGGCTCGGTCTGATGGCGGCCGTCATCGTGCTCTACGCGGTGGTGGGCCTGGTCTTCGAGCAGTACCGCACCCACTACTCGCCCGAAGACAGCTGACCGCGCGCTTGGCCTGGTACGAACAGACGGCCCCGACCTACGACAGGTCGGGGCCGTTCGTCCGTGTGCCGGCTTTCGGGCAGCTCGTGAAGCTCAGGCGAAGTGCGGGACCTGGTGGCCCTGCTGCGCGCCGTCGTGGCACTCCCAGATCTTGTTGATCTCGAACTTCAGGTAGAGCACTCCGGTGTTCGCGATGAAGACCCAGAGGATGAAGGTCAGGATCGGCGAGGACTCGACGACGCCGGCTGCGCGTTTGCGCCTGTTGCACACGGACCCCCAGGCGCCGAGTCGCCAAGCGGAGGTCGCCGGCTGGCCGCGGGATACCCGCCCTGCTGCCGGTAGCCGCTCTGGTCGCCGGCATGGCTGCCCGGGTCGCTGGTGTAGCCGCCCTGCTGCTGGGAGCTGCCCGCCCGGCCGCCGCCATGCCCGTAGTT
>JAVEDQ010000517.1 GCA_030840885.1 Frankiaceae bacterium | reverse complement strand
CGTCTCTGCCGAACCTCCGCTCGCGTCGGTGGCGGTGATCGTCTGGTCGAGCGAGGTGACGGCGCCGGTGACGACGCTCGGCGTCCCGCCCTTGCCCCCGGCGTTACCGATCGCGACGACCTTCTGCCCGACGGCGACGGCCGCCGAGTCACCGATGCTCACGGGGGTGAGGTTGCTGGCGTTGCGCAGCTGGATGACCGCGATGTCGTCACCGCTGTCGGTTCCGACGACGCTCGCGGAGTACTCCTTGCCGGTGTTGACGTCGGTCGCGGTGATGCTGGTGGCGCCCTCGACCACGTGGTTGTTGGTCAGGACCGTGCCTTTACCGTCGAGGATCATGCCGGTGCCGGCGGCGACCGCGTTCTCCTGGCCGAGCACGGATTCGATGTTGACCACGCCGGCGTCGTAGTCCGGTGTCGTGGTGCTGGTCGCCGTGCCGGTGGCCGAGGAACCGAGGCTGTCCAGCGGGTTGGCGAGGGTGCTGCTGCCGCCGTGCAGCAGGATGGCGCCGGCCGCGACCACGGCGGCCAGGGTTCCGGCAGCGGCAGTGGGCAGAACCCGGCGGCGACGGCGCGGAGGAGGCACCGGCGCGTAGCCGTAGGGGTTGCCGAACGGGTTGCCGCCGTACGGGTTGCCGCCGGGTGGCGGGCCGTAGGGGCCGCCGTACGGGTTGCCGCCGGGCGGAGGGCCGTAGGGGCTGCCGGGAGGCGGCCCATACGGGGCGCCGTAGGGGTTGCTGCCGGGCTGACCGGCCCAGTCCGGCGGCGGGTTCGAACCGCTGCCGGAGTCACCGCCGGAGCTGTTGTTCTCGTTCACCGTCGACTCGCTCTCGCTCGCACACCGGAGCTGCTCCGGCCGGCCCCGAATCCGGCGCCGTCCATTCATTTGACCGACCGTGGCTGGCAGGACGCTGAGAGAAGGCTGCTAGCCAGGTGTGCACCCGCAGGGGGTGGTGCCGGTGTCTAGCCCTGCTTGACCGGGGCAAGGAGACGAGGCTATTGATCACCGCACCCGCTGATCACCGCACCCGCAGAAGGAGGACGTCGTGGCCGAGCCACAGAGGTCGAAGGCGCCGCAGGAGCCGTCGACCGGTGAACTGATCAGTCGGATGAGCCAGCAGATGTCGACGCTCGTCCGGGACGAGATCCGGCTGGCCCAGCTCGACCTGACCGAGAAGGGCAAGCGGTTCGGCATCGGTGCCGGAGCCTTCGGCGGCGCAGGTGCGATCGGTTACCTCGCGCTGGCCACGCTGATCGCGGCTGCGGTCCTCGGCCTCGCGGAAGCCGTGCCGGCCTGGCTCTCGGCGCTGATCGTCGGGCTCGTGCTGCTGCTCGTCACCGGCGTGCTCGCCCTGTTCGGCCGGAAGAAGGTGGCATCGGCGACCCCGGCGGTTCCCACCGAGGCCGTGGAAGGCCTCAAGACCGACGTCCGCACCGTGCAGGAGGCCCGCCGATGAGCACGCCGTCCGATTCGAGCAACCCCGCTGCTGAGCCCGATCCCACCGGTGTCGTGGCGCCGTCCGACAACACGATCCCCAACCGGCCGGTCGGCGAATCGACACCGGCCACGACGTCCTCGACGTCCTCGCCGGCCACGACGTCCTCGCCGGCCACGACGTCCTCGTCGGCCACGACGTCCTCGAAGTCGCCGGCGCTGACCGGCGAACCGCTCAGCGAGGCCGACCGCATCCGTGCCGAGATCCTCGAGACCCGCGCCGAACTGAGCGAGACCGTCGAGCAACTCGGCGCGAAGCTCGACGTCAAGGCCAGGGTCGCCGACAAGCAGGCCGAGGTCACCGAGACCGTCCGCGCCAAGGTCGACGAGGGCGTCACCACGGCCAAGCAGAGTGCGGCGAAGCTCCAGGAGGCCGCCACCGACGACCAGGGCAACCCCACCCCGCAGGCGTTCGCCGCCGCGGGAGGCGTGTTCCTGTTGCTCCTGTTGCTCCTGCGTCGTCGGCGCCGTCGTCGTCGGCGCGGCCAGGGCTGAGCTGGCCTGGCCTGGTCTGGGCTGGCGCGTCCTGTCCTGAGCTCACGCGTCGGTCGGGCAGCATCGGGGGGTGCTGCCGACCATCGCGCAAGCCGCGGCGACCGCCCGTGCCCGGCTGCCGGCCGAGGTGTGGGACTACTACGACACCGGCGCGGGCGACGAGACCGCCCGCGCCGAGGCCAGCACCGCCTGGTCGCGGTACCGGCTGCGGCCCCGGGTCCTGCGTCCCGTCGGGACCCGTAGCACGGCGACGACCGTGCTCGGCCGGCAGCTGGCCACGCCGCTGCTGGTCGCACCGGCCGCGCTGCACGGCCTCGCCACCCCGGCCGCGGAGGCCGGGACCGCCGAGGGGGTCGCCGGGGCCGGGAGTCTGTTCGTGCTGTCCACCCGGTCGTCGCTCGTGCCGTCCGAAGCGACCGCTGGCGCTTGGGGCGCGACCCCGTGGTGGATGCAGCTCTACGTGATGCGGGACCGCGGGCTGACCCGGGCCCTCATCGACCGGGCCGTCGCGGCCGGTGCCGAGGCGATCGTGCTGACGGTCGACACCCCGGTACTGGGCCCGAAGCGACGCGGGTTGCGCGACGTCCGCCGACCTGACCTGCTGGCCTCCCTGCAACCGCTGCTTGACGCCCGGGCCGCAGACCCAGAAGCGCAGGCGCCGGCGCAGATCCCGAGCCTCAGCGACGTCGACGCACTCGAGCAGGACCCCGACCTCACTCCGGAGATCGTCGAGTTCGTCCGCGAGGCATCCGGGCTACCGGTCGTCGTCAAGGGGGTGCTCCGCTCCGACGACGCCCGTGCGCTCGCCGACGCCGGCGCAGCTGCGGTCTACGTCAGCAACCACGGCGGGCGGCAGGCAGACCGGGCCGTCTCCACCGCGTACGCCCTGCCGGAGGTGGTCGCCGCCGTCGGCGACCGCGTCGAGGTCTACGTCGACGGCGGCATCCGCTCCGGCACCGACGCCCTCGTCGCGCTGGCCCTGGGCGCCCGGGCGGTGCTGCTGGCGCGGCCGGTGCTCTGGGCGCTGGCCGCCGCAGGAGCCGCCGGGGTGCAGCACGTGCTGGAGGACCTCCGCCTCGACCTCGATCGCTCGATGGCGCTCGTCGGAGCAGCAGACCTGAGCCAGCTCACGCCGGACCTCGTGACGCCGGCTGCCTGAACCCCGGCCGGGCTGAAGCCCACCAACTGAACCAGCTCCGACGGTCGACCGGCTACTTCCGGAGGTCCTGCGGGACGGCCTTGTCCTGGTCGAGTGCGCCGAACAGGCGGCTGGCGTTGGCGCGGTCCCAGTAGACGACGTCGCCGGCGCCGCTGACGACGCCGGTGCCCCCGATCGGCACCGTGGTGGTGACGCCCTTGCCCCCGGACAGCCCTCGCAGCGCGAGCCCCAGGCGGGCCACCGACCAGATGTGGGTGCCGTTGTCGACGGTCAGGGTGTCGACCGCGTTGGTGCCGAGCGGCACCGCCTTGAACGGGTTGAGCAGCACACCCGGGGTAGCCGACTGGCTGACCAGAGCGGCGAGGAACTCCCGCTGATGGCGGACGCGGTCGAGGTCCGCGTTGGCGAAGGCGCGGGTCCGCACGTAGCCGAGCGCCTGCGGGCCGTTGAGCGTCTGGCACCCGGCCTTGAGGTCCAGCCCGGCCTTGGGGTCGTTGATGGGATCCTGCAGGCAGAGCCGGACGCCGCCGATGCTGTCGACCATCGAGGCGAACCCGCCGAAGCCGATCTGCGCGAAGTGGTCGATGCGCAGTCCGGTCGCCTCCTCCACGGTGCGGCTCAGCAACGAGGCACCGCCGATCGAGTAGGCGGCGTTCAGCTTGTTGCGACCGTGGCCGGCGATCGGCACGTAGGTGTCGCGGGGCAGGCTCACCAGCGACGTCCCGGCGCTCCCGACGTGGACGAGCATGATCGTGTCGGTGCGGCTGCCGGCGGCGCTGCCGGTCGCGAGGTCCTTCTTCTGCTGGTCGCTCAGGCCCTCCCGGCTGTCGGAGCCGATGAGCAGCCAGTTCGTGCCCGAGCTCGAGGGCCTGCCGTCGTAGTTGTTCAACGCGTCGATCCGGGTCAGCCGGGTGTCCCAGAAGATGAGCAACCCAACGACGATGAGCAGCAGGACCACGAACAGGGTGAGCAGCCGCTTGCCCCACCCGAACCGGCGACGGCGACGGGGCGGTCGGCCGCCGGGCTCGTCGGGCCCACCTCCGTGACCGAACTGGCCGTCCGGCGGCGGACCGGAACCGTCCGGCTGCCCGCCTCTTCCGACGCCCGCCGGCGGAGCGCCCCGCCGCCCCCGCTTACGCGGGTCCAGTTCGGGCGGCAACGGCAGCTGTGGCACCTGCCGGCCGGCGGGAGCGGCCGGCGGCGCCGGGGGCCGTCCAGCGCCGGACCGGGCCGACATCGGGACCTCCCGCGTCGCATCGCCCGGCGAGGCGTACCCGCGGCGGTAACCGGGGTCGTCGGACATGCTTCCTCCGCGGCTGTATCGGGATGCTCACCGTACGACGCGGAGCTGAGACGACCTGCGAAGGCCCCTACCGGTCAGCCGCCGAAGTACCGCCGCGGGTTGTCGACGAGCATCGTCGTGAGCTGCGCTTCGGTCACACCCGCTTCGCGCAGCATCGGCAGCACGTCGTCGCTGATGTGCCGGAAGTTCCAGTTCGGAGCGAACGTCTCCTTTGCCGCGATCCCCTCGGCGCCGGGGAAGTAGTCGATGAAGCAGGACGCGTCGTGCGCGAGCACCATCCGGTCGGCGTAGCCCTGCGCGGCGAGCGAGGCGATCGTCGCCACCCGCTGGTCGGTCGGATTGAAGATGTCGAGCCCGAACCGGTCCATCCCGAGCAGGCAGCCCGCGTCGGCGAGCTCCTTGAGGTAGTCGAGGTCGTTCGAGTCGCCGGCGTGGCCGATCACCACCTTGGTGAGGTCGACGCCCTGCTTGGCGAACAGATCCTTGGCCAGCCGGCCGGCGCCCACCGCGGAGGACGTGTGCACCGTGATCGGAGCGCCGGTCTCGTTCGACGTCCTGGCGCACGCGGTCAGGATGCGCTCGGCTCCCGGCGTCAGGCCCTTGTGCTCGACGATGCACTTGAGGAAGGCGGCCTTCACGCCGGTGTCGGCGATGCCCTCGGTGATGTCCCTCGTGAAGTCGGTGACCATGGGGTCGACCTCGAGGTCCACGAGCAGGCCCGGACCACGGTAGGTGTACTGATGCGGCACCTCGTCGTCGAAGTACAGCCCGGTCGCGACGATGATGTTGAGGTCGGTCTGCGCGGCGATCGTCTGGATACGGGGGATGTAGCGGCCGAGGCCCCACACGGTCGGGTCGACGATCGAGTCGACGCCGAGGCTCTTGAGCTCGTTCAGCTTGGCGACGGCATCGGTGACGCGCTCGTCCTCGTCCCACCAGGTGTCGCCGTAGTTCTGAACGTGCTCGGTGGAGAGCACGAAGACGTGTTCGTGCATCAAAGTCGTGCCGAGGTCGGCGACCTCGATGGCACCGCGGGCGGTCTCGACAGCAGGCATGCGGCTCCTTGTTCGGGTTCTGGGCGACAGGGGTCCTGAGGGGGGCGTTCCGGGAAGGGAAAGGTCGCGGCGGCTCAGCGCAGCGGCTGGCCCCAGTCGGTCTGTTCGCGCAGCACGGGCTTGAGGACTTTGCCGCCGGGGTTGCGGGGGAGCGGCTCGCCCCGCAGCGCGACGTACTGCGGCACCTTGAAGTCGGCGAGCTGCTCGCGGGCGAAGGCGACGACGTCGGCTCCGGTCAGGGTGGCACCGGGCAGCGGCACGACGACGGCGCCGACCTTCTCGCCCATCATCGAGTCCGGCACCCCGACGACGGAGACCTCGCCGACGCCCTGCAGCCGCGCGAGCGCGTTCTCCACCTCGACGCAGTACACGTTCTCGCCGCCGCGGTTGATCATGTCTTTCTTGCGGTCGACGATCGAGACGAGGCCGAGGGAGTCGATGCGGGCGAGGTCACCGGAGTGCAGCCAGCCGTCGACGAACGTCTCCGCCGTCTGCTCGGGCTTCTGCCAGTAACCGGCGACGACGTTGGGGCCGCGGATCAGCAGCTCACCGACACCCGTCTCGGCGTCGGGCTCGTACAGGTCGACCTCACAGACCGGAGCCGGGAAGCCGACGGAATCGGCGTGCTCGGTCGCGTACTCGTCCGGTAGGTAGGTGGCCACCGAGCTCGTCTCGGTCAAACCGAAGCCGTTGCCGACGCGGGCGGTCGGGAACTTCTGCTTGATCTCGGCGACGAGGGCCGGGGCGATGGGGGCGCCGCCGTAGGACAGGGCCTTCACGCCGGAGGTGTCGGTCTGCGCGAACTCGGACTGCTGCATGGCCAGCCAGTAGATCGCGGGCACCGTCGTGAGCACCGTGATGCGTTCCTGCTCGATGGCGTGCAGAAAGGCCTTCACCTCGAACGCCGGCATGATCACTGAGCAGCCGGCCAGCCCCATGAGGACGAGCAGCTGGCTGTTGCAGCCGGTGACGTGGAACAACGGCACCGAGATCAGCGTGCGCAGCTCCGGCTCGTGGCCGAGGCCCAGGCAGCGGATGCAGGTCTCGACATTGGACAGGAAGTTCTCGTGGGTGGTCATCGCACCCTTGGGGAACCCGGTGGTGCCGCTGGTGTAGAAGATGCCGGCGAGCTCGTCCGGAGCCTGGTCGTCGACCACGACCGGGTCGCCGTCGGGCAGCGGGGTGTCGGGCGTCAGCGCCAGCACCGCGCCGGAGTCCTCGAGGACGTAGGCGACCTCGGGCTCGGCCAGCCGCGTGTTGACCGGGACGACGACGCCACCGGCAAGCAGTGTGCCGAAGAACGCGAGGACCCAGTCGTTGCCGTTCGGCAGCCGAAGCGCGACGCGGTCGCCGCGGTTCACGCCGGCGGCCCGCAGTCCTCCGGCGACGCGGCCCGCCCGGTCCCAGAGCTCGGTGTAGGTCAGCCGGCCGTCGGGGTCGCCGTACTCGACGAGGGCCTCGGCGTCCGGGGCGGTGTCCACCGCCCGGCGGAGCATCGCGACGAGGTTGGCCGGCAGACCGGTGTAGTGCAGCACCCCGTCGGGACCGCGCTCCACCCCGCTGCGGTCGTACGGATACGCGCTGGTGTTGGGGTAGGCGCTGGTGTTGGTCGACACGGCGGTGCTCCTCGCGTGCTGGGCTGCACGTGAGTCGTATCACAGCGCCGCACCCGCCGAGGCGTGGACATCTTCGGCGGATCCGATCAGGCCGGCGGCTGAAGATCTCCACGCCTCGGGGGTGGGAAGGGCTAGGGGCGCTGCGCCGCACCGGCCATCGGAGCGCCGTCGGTGAGGTCGTCTATGGCCGTGGCCGTCGCCTCCGGCTCGCGCGTTGAGGCCCCCGGTTCGGCCGCGGCCAGGGCGGCGGCTGCGCCGACCCTCGGCAGCAGCAACGCCGGGATGAGCGCGAGCAGTGTCAGGCCGACGACCCACCAGAAGGTGGTGCCGAACGCCCCCGAGATGATCCCCGCGACCGGGGTGCCGACGACCGAGCCGCCGATCGCGTTCTCGCCGCCGCCCGCGGCAGCGGGGAGGCCGGCCACGATCTGCCGCTCGAGCACGACCGCGAACAGCGCGGTCCCGATGGACCCGCCGACCCGCTGGACGATGTTCACCATCGTCGTGGCGCGCGGGACCTCGGCCCGGGAGAGGTGGATGTAGGCCGACGACATCGCCGGCATCATCACGAAGCCCATGCCGAGGCCGCGGACGAACAGCGAGGCGGCGAGCAGCACGATGCTGGTGTCCGGCGTGACCTGGGTGTAGGCCAAGGTGCCGGCGGCGATGGCGAGGATGCCGAACGGCACCACGCGGCCCGCACCCGCCCGGTCGACGATGCGGCCGCCGATCGGCATCGCGATCATCGCGCCGAGGCCCTGCGGCGCGAGGAGCAGCCCGGCGTCGAGCGCGCTGTAGCCGCGCACCACCTGGTAGTAGAGCGGCAGGACGAACATCGCGCCGAACAGCACCGCGCCGACGACACCGGTCGTGAGGCTGGCGACCGTGAACGTCCGGTTCTTGTACAGCCGCAGGTCGAGCAGCGGGTCGTCGGCGCGCAGGGCGTGGACCGCGAAGGCGGCGAGCAGGGCCACGCCGACGACGACCCCGGCGATCACCTTGCTGTTGGTGAGGCTGCCCGAGCTGCCGGCCTCGGAGAGGCCGTAGACGATGGCGGCGAGGCCGGGGGAGATGAGGGCGAGCCCGACGACGTCCAGCCGACTCTTGGAGAGCTCCTTGTCGGCGGGGAGCATGCGGGCGGCGAGGACGAGGGCGATGATCCCGACGGGCAGGTTCACGTAGAAGATCCAGCGCCATGACAGGTTGTCGACGAGCAGGCCGCCGATGACTGGGCCGAACACGGGTGCGAGCAGGGCGGGGACGCCGATGAGGCCCATCACCCGACCCATCCGCGCCGGGCCTGCCTCGCGGGCGAGGATGGTCATCCCGATCGGCATGATCATTCCTCCGCCGAACCCCTGCAGGACGCGGAAGATGATGAGGCTCGGTGCCGACCAGGCCAGGCCGCACAGCATGGAACCGAGCACGAAGAGGACGAGCGAGATGATCCACATCCGCTTGGCGCCGAAGCGCTCGACCGCCCAGCCGGACAGCGGGATGACGGTGGAGAGCGCCAGGAGGTAGCCGGTGCTGACCCACTGGATCGCCGACAGGGTGGTGTCGAACTGCCGGCCGAGGGTGTCGATGGCGACGATGACGATCGTGGTGTCGAGGATCGACATGATGATGCCGAGAACGACGACGATCGCGATCCGCCGGAGGGCGGGATCGATGGTCGCGGGCGGGCGCTCGGACCGGACCTTCGGTTCGGGCCGCTCGGAACTCGCCACAGGTGCCTCCAGACGTGTTGCACGGACCCCAAGGGTCCACCTCGCTGTGGACTCTAGGCCACCATTGACCTGAGTCAAAGAAACTAGTGGACCTCGGTGGAATGTCGACCGTTCCGAGGCATACTCAAGGGCGTGAACAGCCCCGCGTCGGCCCAGGCTTGGCGGTCGATGCGCGAGCTGATGTCGACCGGCGAGGGCCACCGACAGCTCCACCAGGCGTGTGCGGCCGCCGGCGTTTCGCCCGGGCTGCTGAAGATGGCGATGCACCTCTCGCGCGACGAGCCGTTGGCCATGCGGGAGCTTGCCCGACGGTTCTCCGTTGACGCCTCCTACGTCACTTCCGTCGTCGACGGCCTGGAGCAGGCCGGCATCGCGGAGCGTCGCCCGCACCCCCGTGACCGACGCATCAAGACGGTGGGACTGACCGAGCGTGGCTCAGACGTGCTCGCCCGCGTGGAGGGCGTGCTCGGGCAGGCGCCGGCGGCGTTCGAGGTGCTCAGCCCGGCCGAGCAGGAGCAGCTCCGGGACCTGCTGTCCCGCGTGCTCGAGGTCTCCCGGGCCGAGACCGCCCAGACGGACACCTCTCAGACCGACACCGCTCAGACCGACACCTCGGTGCCGGCCGACGCGGTCACCACCGGCTGATCAGCTGGTAGCGGCCGCCGCGGCCCGTCCGGCGACCCGCCCCGAGTAGAGGCACCCGCCGAGGAACGTCCCCTCCAGCGCCCGGTAGCCATGCACGCCCCCGCCGCCGAAGCCCGCGACCTCACCGGCCGCGTAGAGCCCGGGCAGCGGCGTCCCGTCGTCGGTCAGAACGCGCGCGGACAGGTCGGTCTCGAGGCCGCCGAGCGTCTTGCGGGTGAGGATCCAGAGCCGCACCGCGATCAGCGGGCCGGCGTCGGGGTCGAGCATGCGGTGCGGTTTGACGATGCGCGTGAGCCGGTCGCCGAGGTAGCGGCGCGCGGCGGCCGTCGCGGTGATCTGCGGGTCCTTGCCGTAACCGCCGACGATCTGCGCGTCCCGGGCCTCGACCTCGTATCGGACGGCTGCCCGGTTGACGAGATCCTCACCGATCAGTGCGTTCATGCCGCGGACGAGCTCGTCCAGGTCGTCAGCGACGACGAAGTCCTCGCCGCGTTCGACGAAGTCGGCGACCGGCTTGGTCGGCCCGGGGCGGACGCGGCCCAGCAGCTGCCGGATGTCCTTGCCGGTGAGGTCCGGGTTCTGCTCGGAGCCCGACAGCGCGAACTCCGGCCCGATGGTCCGCTGGTTCAGCAGGAACCACGAGTGGTCGTAGCCGGTGGCGGTGATGTGGCGCAGCGCGCCGAGGCTGTCGAAGCCGGGGTAGAGCGGGTTCGGTAGCCGCTGTCCGTGCGCGTCGAGCCAGAGCGGGCTGGGCCCGGAAAGGATGCGGATGCCGTGCCGGCTCCAGATGGGGGCGTAGTTCAGCAGCCCCTCCGGGTAGTGCCACATCCGGTCGGGGTTGATGATCCGGCCGCCGGCCTGGTTGACCACGCCCTGCAGCAGCCCGTCGACGTGGTCGGGAACTCCCGAGAGCATCCGCTTCGGCGGTTCGCCGTGGCCGACCGGCCAGTTGCGCCGCACCAGGTCGTGGTTGCCGCCGATCCCGCCGGAGGTGACCACGACGGCCTGTGCGGTCAGGTCGAAGTCGCCGACGACGTCCCGGCTGCTCGGCGCGCCCCGCTCGACGTCGCTGGGGGCGAGGATCTCGCCGCTCACCCCGGTGACCACCTCACCCGAGCGGACGAGCTCGGTCACGCGATGCCGGTAGCGGATCTCGACCCGGCCGCGCGCGACGGCCTCGAGCACGCGGCGGACGAACGGCTCGATGATGCCGGGTCCGGTGCCCCAGGTGACGTGGAAGCGGGGGACGGAGTTGCCGTGGCCCGTAGCGGAGTAGCCACCGCGCTCGGCCCACTGCACGACGGGGAAGAAGCGCATGCCCTGGCGGTGCAGCCAGTCGCGCTTCTCGCCGGCGGCGAAGTCGACGTAGGCCTCGGCCCACTGCCGGGGCCAGAAGTCCTCGGGCCGGTCGAAGGCGGCCGATCCCATCCAGTCGGCGAGCGCGAGCTCGGCGGAGTCGTGGATGCGCAGCCGCCGCTGCTCGGGTGAGTCGACGAGGAACAGGCCGCCGAACGACCAGAACGCCTGACCGCCGAGCGATGCCTCGGGCTCCTGGTCGAGCAGCAGGACACGGCGCCCGGCGTCGGCGAGCTCGGCGGTGGCGACCAGGCCGGCGAGCCCGGCGCCGACGACGATCACATCGGCGGCAGCTGTCATGCCGTCAGCCTCTCACTGCATCAGATCGTCGCCAGACCCAGCCCGTCGACGACCTCGGCACCCGGGAGCCCGGCCAGCAGTGCACCCGGCACCAGCAACTTGGATGCGCGGAGCCCGCTGCCGACGACCACGTCGCCCGCCTCCACGACGGCCGCGTCGACCAACACCGGCCAGTCCACCGGTAGCCCGATCGGGGTGATGCCACCGAAGGCCATGGCGGAGAGCCGCACCGCTTCGTCCTGCGGGGCGAAGGACGCCTTCCGGGCGTCCAGCCGCCGGCGAACCGGCCCGTTGACATCGGCCCGCGTCGTGGCCAGCACGACGCAGGCGGCGAAGCTGGTGCGCTCACCCCGGCGTCCGGCCACGATGACGCAGTTCGCCGACTGCTCGGACGGGATGCCGTAGGCGTCGCCGAACGCGGCGGTGTCGGCGAGTTCCGGGTCGATCGCCGCCACCCGGACTGTCGATGCGTCGGCAAGGCGGCTCAGCGCGGCGACGACGGGCGGGGCGAGCAGCTCGGGCAATTCCAGCGCGGGCCGCCAGTTCAGCGACGTACTCACACGGCGTCGCTCTCCCGCTCCAGCTCCGACTCGACGTTGTCGCGCACGAACCCGACGCTACCGAGCAGATAGCCCGCCAGCGAGATGCCGGCATCCCAGAGGATGCCGCCGACGATGTTGTCGGTGATGAACGTGCGGTAGCGCATCTTCGCGACGCCCATACGGCCTAGGGGTATCGTGCAGGGTCCGAGACGACGAAGTCGGAGGCCCTCGTGGTCGAGCAGTCCTACCTGGTCAGCGGCATGACGTGTGACCACTGCGTGAGCGCGGTGCGCGACGCGGTGTCGAAGGTGTACGGCGTGATCGACGTGCAGGTCGACCTCGTGCCGGGGGCTATCTCGACCGTGATCGTCGCCTCGGAGCAGCCCGTGGCTGAGTCCAGCGTCCGGCAAGCGGTGGACGAGGCCGGTTACGAGGTCGTCGCGGTCCAGTGAGCGGACAGTTGGCTCGATGAGC
>JAVEDQ010000506.1 GCA_030840885.1 Frankiaceae bacterium | reverse complement strand
GCCGATCTGGATGACCGAGAACGAACACGGCTGGCAGGTGTTCCACTGCCCTTCGGCCGCGGCGATCTTCATCGGCTGGTATCTCGTCTCGTTCACTCCCAGCCGACCACCGAAGAACATGGCGAGCATCAGTGCCGGCAGGAGCGCGACGACGGCCAGCCGAGCCGACCGGGTGAACACCTCGGAATCCTGATTGCGCTTGAGGTGCCACGCGGACACAGCGAGCATGACGGCGGCCGCGGTGACCATCGAGGCCGCCAGGACGTGCAGGTAGCCCCAGTAGAACACCGGGTTGGTGAACAGGGCCCAGACGTCGTTCAACTGGGGGCGACCCGTCTCCGGGTTGATCGCGTAACCCACCGGGTGCTGCATCCAGGAGTTCGCCGCGAGGATGAACATCGCGGAGAGGGCCCCGCCGGCCGCCACCGCCCAGATGGTGGCGAGGTGGACCCGCTTCGACAGCTTGTTCCACCCGAAGATCCAGAGGCCCAGGAAGACCGACTCGAGGAAGAAAGCAGCCAGGCCCTCCATCGCGAGGGGGGCGCCGAAGACGTCGCCGACGGTGCGCGAGTACTCCGACCAGTCCATACCGAACTGGAACTCCTGCACCAGTCCGGTAACGACCCCCACGGCGGTGTTGATGACCAGCAGCGTGCCGAAGAATTTCGTCAGCCGCAGGTAGTCCGAATGGCCCTTGCGGTACCAGGCGGTCTGCAGGCAGGCGGTGAGGACGCCGAGCCCGATCGTCAGCGGGACGAACAAGAAGTGGTAGATCGATGTCATTGCGAACTGCATGCGGGCTAGGTCGAGCTTGCTCATCGCCACCTCCGTCGGACCCGGGGTGCGTGCTGGCACGGCAGGCTTCGGCCACTATCCGGGCGGTTCCCGTGGCCGGGCATCATGCGGGAGGGGTGATAGTTCCGCTCGTCGCGAGACCGGGACCGACCCCGCTCGCTCGCTGGGTGGGCGCCCAGGCGACCTCCTCCTCCCGCGAGCGCCCGCCGATGCCCTGGCGATCGCTCTGACCGGCGAAGGCCCGCCCGGCCGCGTCGGTGAAGTTCCGGTCGAGGCTGGCATCGAGGGTGGCGAGCTCGCTGGAGATGGCGGCCCGGTGCTCCTCGGGAGCGCCGTCCCGTAGCCCGTCCAAGGCAGCCCGCAACCGCCGGCACACCTGCGGTGACGTCTCCCCGTACAGCCGGATCTCTGTCACGGCGAGCGACAGGAATTCGGTCCATCCGCGCCCGGGGAGGATGAGACGGGTCCGGCCGCGGCTGTCGGTGAGGGCGTAGTGAGGTCGCAGCGGCAGCGCGGCAAGGGAGTGCAGGAAGTCCTCGATGTAGTCGATGACCTGCACGGCCGTTGTCGGGTCGTTGACCGCAGGCGAGAGCGCCCGGATCGCGATGTCGACCAGGATCCGCATGGCGAACGCCGGGTCCTGCTCGATGGTTCGCTCGGTGCCGGTGGCCACGAGCCCTCGCAGCAGCCGCTCCTGCGGCGGCGAGGCACCGAAGACCTCGATCACCGCGGCGTCGTCGGGCAGGAAATCGCCGACGCCATGGATGAGCACCAGGACGCAGTCGGAGCGGACGGCGGCTTCGATGAGCCGCTTGCCGGCAATTGCCTGGATCGCCCCGCCGCCGACCGTTCGGATCGTGGCCGACGGTTTCCCGACTGGCCGCCGGTCGATGCTGTCGGGCGGCTCGCCCACCAGGGCCTCTGCCTGGATGGCGAGGGCCTGCTGTCCCACGCGCGCCACAGCGGCCGCGACGGCGACCGGTCGCAGGTTGTGGGTGAACCGGTTCACGTAGACCAGCAGCAGCACGAGACTCGTCGCCACCGCGACGCCCGCGACGGTCACCCCGATGTCCGGGACGAAGGTGGACTCGATGCGGCGCAGCAGTGAGAAGGCGTAGGTGAAGGTGCCGGCGAACGACGCGAGCACCACCTTCTGCAAGCGGTCTCGATACCACAGCCGCATGTAGCGCGGGGAGAGCGTTCCGGTCGCCTGCTGCACCACGAGCACGCTGACGGTAACGACGAATCCCAGCAGAGCAACCATCGCCCCGACGACGGTGGCCAGCACCGTGCTCGCGGTGCTCGGGGAGTACTGCCAGCCGGGCGGTAGCTGCACCGCCTGATCCAGGGCGAGGGAGAACTGCGCCGCACCGACGCCGACGATGCATCCGCCGAGCGGCAGCACCCAGAGGCTTCCCTTGAGGTACTGCCGGATCTTGAACGCCCGCGCCCAGGAGATCATGGCTGTGGCTCAGCCCGAAGGAACCGTCGCGTCGGTGCTCGCCCGGGGTGCGGGCGTAGCCACGGACTCTCGGAGGTCGATGGGTTCCGGCTCGGTCCAGTCGATCGTCGCGGCGTCCGGGTGGTCGATGAGACCCGGCGACCGGTTGCCGCTGAAGTAGTCCCATCCCCAGGAGACGAACGCGTCGACCCGGCTGCGGATCCCGCTCATCAGCGCTGCATGGACGCCGAGCCACGAGGCGAAGGCGATGGCGCCGTGGAGTTCGTGACGCTTGCGGCCCACCTCCGCCACCGCGGCGCCCCGACCGATCATCGCCATGATGCCCTTGTCGTGGTAGTGGAACGCGTGCCGCGGCTTGCCGGCGATGTCGGCCAGGATGTTCTTCGCGGCCCACTGACCCTGCTGCAACGCGACCGACCCGAGCTGCGGATAGGGCGTGCCGTCCGGGCCGTTGAGGTTGGCGACATCGCCCACCACGAACACGTTCGGCAGTCCGTCGACCGACAGATCCGGCTCGACCGTGAGACGTCCTCCACGGCCCTGCCCCAGTCCGACTCCCGAAGCCAGCGGCGCCGCCTTGAGCCCGCCGGCCCAGATGACGCACCTGGTGCGGATGACGGTCCCGTTCCCGAGCCGTACCGAGCTCGACGTGATCTCCTCGACGGCGGTACCCATCTGCAGCCGGACGCCGTCGCGGTGCAGCACCTTCGCGGCGTACTCGTGCGCGCTCTCCGAGAAGGGGCCCAGCAGGGCGTTGCCGTGGTCGACGAGGTGTACCCGTGTCTCGTGGCCCGCCAGGTCGCGATACTCCGCCGGCAGCACGCGGTTGATGAAGTCGGCCAGGGCTCCCGCGACCTCCACGCCGGTGGCGCCGCCACCTACGATGACGAACGTCAAGGCACCCTGGTCGATCAGGCGTGGGTCCCGGTCGGCCGCGTCGAAGACCTCGAGCATGCGGGACCGCAGCCGTTCCGCGTCGAGCAGCGAGTACAGCGGGAAGCTGTGCTCGGCAGCGCCCGGCGTCCGGAAGAAGTTGGGCTGGGAGCCCATGGCCAGCACCAGGTAGTCGCCGCTGAAGGCCACTCCGTCGGTCGTGGTCACTGTCCGGCTCTCCGGGTCGACCTTGGCGATGTCGGCTTCCTTGATGCTGATGGTCTGTTCCTTGCGGAACAGCGTGCGCAGCGGCGTCGCGACGTCGTTCGCGGCGAGCTGGGCCGTGGCCAGCTGATACAGCAGCGGCTGGAACTGGTGGTAGTTGTTCCGGTCCAACAGCGTGACCGGCACGTGGGCATCCGACAGCTCCTGGGCGCACCCGACTCCCGCGAAACCGCCGCCGACGATCACGACGCTCGGCGGGCTCGCGTCGCCCTGGGCCTCCGGGTTCTCAGGTCTGCGGGTCATGCCAGGTCTCCCCTTCCAGCAGCAGTGCGTCCGCCTCCGGGGGTCCCCAGGTGCCGGGGCTGTACGTGTGAACGGGAACGGCGTCGCCCAGGATCGGGTCGACCACCTTCCAGGCGGCCTCGACGGTGTCCTGACGGGCGAACAACCACCGCTCGCCGGCCAGCGCCGCTCCGATGAGCCGGTCATAGGGCCGCATGTCCGAGCCGGGTCGTGCGGCGAAGGC
>JAVEDQ010000489.1 GCA_030840885.1 Frankiaceae bacterium | reverse complement strand
CGGAGGTCCGCTCATCCCAGCACGCGCCGGTAGAGCTCAGCTTGGTCGTGCGCCACCTCCGGCCAGCTGCGGCCGGCCATCCGGCTGCTCCCCGCGTAAGCGAGCCGTTCGCGCTCGAGGCGGTCGTCGAGGACGTTCGCGAGAGCATTGCGGAGCGTCGGTGTGTCCCGGATCCGGCAGGCAGCGATCGCGCCGGTGACGTCGGGGTCCGGGCCGTCGGGCGGCTCGGTGGCGACCACCGGCAGCCCGTGCGTCCAGCAGGTGAGCAGCGACCCGCTCTTGGCGGTGATCCCGGCCGTGAAGGGCAGCACGGCGACGTCGGCCGCGGTCAACCACCGTGAGGCGTCCTGCTCGTCGAGGAATCCGCAGAAGCGCACCGCGTCGTCGTCGAGCCCGCCGTCCATCAATCCCAGGGCGCGACCGTGCTCGCGGAGTTCGGCGACGAAGGCGTCGGCTTCGTCGTCCGGCCACGCCAGCGACCGCCACCCGCCCACGACGGCGAGCGTCAGGCCCGGCCGGGTGCGGCGTAGCTCGGCCACGGCCTCAAGCAGGTAGCGCAGGCCCTTCACCGGGTGGACGAAGCCGAAGAACACGAGCAGCGGCGCGTCCTCGGCGAGCTGCAACTCCGCGCGGGCG
The DNA here is from genome assembly GCA_030840885.1 of Frankiaceae bacterium. Lineage (GTDB taxonomy): Bacteria > Actinomycetota > Actinomycetes > Frankiales > Frankiaceae > JAVEDQ01. The sequence continues at coordinate 2,386 of JAVEDQ010000489.1, read as the reverse complement.
GAGCGCCGGTCACGCGAGTAGGCCCGCCCGACGTTGGCGCCGATGGGGACGACGTCCGCGTTTCGTCGCAGCCGTTCCCGGACGACGTCGGCGTGTCCGGTACCGGTCACGACGAGCGCGCGACTGGCGGGTGCGAGCAGGAGGGTCTCGCGGTCCCAGCGGCCCGTGCGCTCCGCACCACGGGACAGCGCGGCGACCGGGGTGCCCACCAGGGGCAGCCATCCCGGCACCGGCGACCAGTTCCACCAGCCATACTCGTGCAGCGTCGTCACGACCGGCAGTCCACTGCGGATCGGCAGCAACCCGATGTCGCCGGAGTAGCGGTAGGCCGATGGCGCGAACTGCACGTGGACGAGGTCGGCTCCCGGTTGCGGCCGCCACGTCCGGATCCCCGGCCACTCGGTCACGCTGGCCCGCACGCCAACGTCGGGCAGCGCGGCGACCAGCCGTTCGACGTAGCCGGAGACGCCATCGCGGTCGGGGCGGTAGCGGCCGACGACGACCTCGACGCGGAGCGGGACGGGCACGTCGGGAACCTTCACCGTCTCCCGGCAGCTAATCCTGCCCCTGATGCCCTCATCGCGCGAGTTCTGCGACGACGTACACCTGGTCGCCGACGCGCTCCACATGTGCCGTCGCTTCGTGCTCCACGCCCGCAAGCCGTAGGTGGAGAGGCTGCGGTGCCCGGAAGTTGCGCCACCAGGTCTTCCGCTCCCACATCCCGACGCTGATACGCACGGTTGGTCCGTCGACGGCGTACTGCGTGACCAGGCGGTGGGGCTGCCCGGACCGGCGTCCCACGTACTCAACGACAGCGAGCTGACGGCCGAGCCGCCGACCTGCCCTGCTCCTCAACACAGGGATGAGGACCTGGTTCGCCACCATGTTCGTGGCGAAGAACGCTCGCTTGTTGGCCGGCGGCATGCGGGGAGTATCCACGGCGCCCCGGTCCATCACTCCCGGAAAGACGCAGCAGGTTCGACCGACCCCAGCTGTCATGCTGGGACCGTGAATCTGCCCGTCCCGCCGCCGGTCGCGCCCATGCTCGCCAAGTCCGTCCCGGAGGTGCCCACGGGCGAGTACTCCTACGAGCCGAAGTGGGACGGCTTCCGCACCATCGTGTTCCGCGACGGCGATGAGGTGGAGCTGGGCAGCCGCAACGAACGCCCGATGACGCGCTACTTCCCCGAAGTCGTCGAGGCGATCAAGGCGGCCCTGCCCGAGCGGTGCGTCCTCGACGGCGAGATCGTCATCGCCCTGGACGGCCGGTTGGAGTTCGAGGCGTTGCAACAGCGAGTCCACCCAGCCGAGTCCCGCGTCCGCCGGCTCGCGGCGGAGACCCCGGCGAGCTTCGTCGCCTTCGACCTGCTCGCCCTCGGCGACGACGACTACAGCGGCCGCCCGCTGACCGAGCGTCGTGCGGCCCTGGTCGAGATGCTGGCCGACGTTGCTCCCCCGATCCACCTGACCCCGGCGACCACCGACATCGATGAGGCCCGCCGCTGGTTCGTCGACTTCGAAGGTGCGGGGCTCGACGGCGTCGTCGCCAAGCCGCTCTCCGGCACCTATCAGCCCGACAAGCGCGTGATGTTCAAGATCAAGCACGCCCGGACGGCGGATTGCGTGGTCGCCGGCTACCGGGTGCACAAGAGCGGTCCGGACGCGGTCGGCTCGCTGATGCTCGGCCTCTACAACGACGACGGCGTGCTGAACTCGATCGGCGTCATCGGCGCCTTCCCCATGGCGCGGCGCAAGGAGCTGTTCGCCGAGCTGCAGCCGCTGGTGACCGAGCCCGAGGGCCACCCTTGGAACTGGGCCGCGCACGACGCAGGTGAACGGACCCCGCGCAAGGGCGAGGGCTCGCGCTGGACCGCCGGCAAGGACCTGTCCTTCACGCCGCTGCGGCCCGAGCTCGTGGTCGAGGTGCGCTACGACCACATGGAGGGCGAGCGATTCCGGCACACCGCGCAGTTCAACCGCTGGCGGCCGGACCGGACGCCTGAGTCCTGCACCTACGCGCAGCTCGAGCGGCCCCTCGTGTACCCGGTGCACGACGTCGTCGACGGGCTCGGTCGGATGGCGGGCGACTAGCACCCTGTGGATAGTGCTGTCCTACCCACAGTCGTTATTCGTGCAGGTCAGGGACTTGTGCCGGCCCTGTGGGCACGGCATAATCGAACTCATGTTCGAACGTTCCCTGCGCCGTACCGGTCCCTTGCTGTTCGACGCCAGCGGCCTGCCACCGGTTCCCAGCCGACCCGTCGCGCCCGCGAACCCCGCCCCGCGCACCGACGACGAGTTCTACTGGACGCTCTCCGAAGGCCCGGCCAGCGACGCCACCGTCGCGCTGCTGCTACGGACCGAGCCGGAGTCGCTGTCCCGGTCG
>JAVEDQ010000429.1 GCA_030840885.1 Frankiaceae bacterium | reverse complement strand
GATCTCTGGCCGGCCGCAGTTGCACGCAGGCTCACCGAGGCCGTTGCCGAACGGCCCGTCGAAGCGCTGACCACGTGGGTCGAGACCGCCGCTGCGCGGGGTGTCGACCCGTTCGGCGCCCGCGTGTTGTCACTCGCCCGACGACGCATCCCGGTGTCGCGGATGGCCGAGGAGCTCGGCTACAGCACCCGTCAGCTGCAGCGCCGGTCCCTCGCCGCCTTCGGCTATGGCCCGGGACGGCTGTTGCGCATCGTCCGGCTGCAGCAGGCCCTCGTCCTCGCGGGGGCGGGCCTTCGCCTGGCCGAGGTCGCTGCCGACGCCGGCTACGCCGACCAGGCCCACTTCTCCCGCGACGTCCGTGAGCTGACCGGTGAGTCACCGCGGACATTCGCAGCCGGGCTCTGATCTTCGACGGCGTACTAAAGGGGTGCGAACAGGTCGACGGGCCGGCCGTCCGGATCGTGGAGGATGGCGTAGCGCATTCCCCACACCGCGTCCCAGGGCGGGAGGTGGCCCTCGTACCCGGCCTCGGTGAGCTCGGCGTAGGCGGCGTCGACCTCCTCGGGGCCGTCGCACCGGAAGCCGAGTGCAGTCCGATGTCCACCGCTCGGCCGGGTCCAGTCGGGGTCGAAGGAGCGGATCACGTCCTCGGTGTCCCACGCTATGCGCAGCCCGCCGAGGTCGGCCTCGACATGCGGGGCGCCGTCGGCGTCGGCCGGGATGTCGACGCCGAGTCGGCGGTAAAAGGCGAGAGTTGTGGCCATGTCGGCGACGACGAGTTCGACGAGGGCGGGACGGAGGCGCGTGGCGGCGGTGGTCATGTCCGGACGGTAGGACGTATCCCACCTTGTGGTCTTGAATGGATCGGACATACTTTAGTTCTCAACTAGAAGCCGCCTGCACCGGTTGATCCCGACTCGAGAAGAAGGCCCGACATGACCCTGACCGCCCGCGCCGACGTCCCCACCGCCACGCCAGAGCGTTACGCCAAGCAACTCGTCGCCCACCTCGGCCGCAAGGTCGCCTTCGCTGACGTGGATTCCCCGGCCGGTCCCGGCTCAGCGGCCGACATCGGCGACGCCCGCGGCACGGTCGTGCCGGGCGACGGTGTCCTCGTCCTGCTCGCTGAAGCGCCGGACGAGGCCGGGCTCGCCCAGGTGCAGGACGTGCTGGGGCGCCACCTCGAGCGGTTCGGCCAGCGGCAGGAGCTCGTCGTGGAGTGGATCCGCTGACCGACACGCGATTGGTCCACTCTTGAGACGAAAGTCGCGAGAGGGCGTCAGCCTGACGCCTCCGGGGCACACCAGGGCGAACGCCCTTTGGAGGCCCCGCTTGCTGGTCGAGTCCGACGATCGCCCGCCTGCCGGCCGCGCCACCCCGCGCCGGTCCCGGCCGGTGGTGGACCCGCCCGCCGGTGATCTGAGCGCCACACTCCTCGATCCGTCGTCGCGCCGGGCGACGAGCACCCCGCGCAAGGGCCGGCTCCCCCGCGGGGTCGTCCGGGCGTTCGGGCTGTACCTCGCGAGCCGGGTCCTGGTCTGGCTCGCGGGGCTGATGGCCGTCGGCATCGCACCGCCCGCTCGCGCCAGCAACTGGTTCGAGCGCTGGGACAGCTTCTGGTACCTCGAGATCGCTCGCCACGGTTACCCGTCGGTGATCGAGCCGCTCTCGCAGGACCGCCCGTACAGCCCGCTCGCGTTCTTCCCGCTGTGGCCCCTCCTGGTCCGCGGCACCGGCAACCTCATCGGCGGCCACCCGACCATCGCCGCCTACCTGCTGAACTTCCTGCTGGCCGGGGTCCTGGCCCTGCTGGTGCGGATGGTCTTCGCGCGGGTGACCGACGACCGAACCGCCGACGTCGCCGTACTGCTCTACGTCTTCTTTCCCGGGACGAACGTGTTCTCGGCCGCCTACAGCGAGCCGCTCGCACTGTGCCTGGCCGCCGGCACGCTCCTGGCGCTGCTGCACCGACGTTGGTGGGTCGCGGGCATCCTCGCCGCCCTCGCCGGGGCGACCCGGCCGCCCATTGCGATGGCGGTGTTCGCGGCGCTGGCCTGGGTCGTCCTCGCGGCGGTGGCCCGTCCCGCAACAGGCGAGGACGGCCTGCGCCGGTTGCGACCCCTCATCGCCCCGCTGCTGGCCCCGCTCGGGCTGGTCGCCTTCGCCGTCTACGGCTGGCGCCACACCGGTCACCCGCTGGCCTGGCGCGAGGCCGAGCAGTTGTTCGGCAACCACATCGACTTCGGTCGCTCGTTCGCCACCGACGTCTCCGGCGCCATCGCCGAGAACGTGCGGGCTCCGGCGACCGGACTCGCCGTGCTCGTCTGGATCAGCGTCGCCATCCTGCTCGTGCTCGCGGTCTTCTTCGTTCTACGACTGCCGCCGGCCATGCTCGTCGTCTACACCGTCGTGTCGCTGGTGGTCCCCGCGACGACATCGGCGCTGATGCCGAAGGTGCGCTTCCTCGCGGCCGCTTTCCCGCTGATCCTGCCGCTGGCGGGCTGGCTACGGGAGCGGGGGCGCGAGACCCTGCTCGGAGTCGTCGTCGGGGTGGAGGCCTCGCTGCTCGTCGGATTCACGATGATGCATCTGCTCGCCACGCTCGCCTTTCCCTGAGCCCCGAATGCCAGGGCGCGAATTCGACGTCCCAGGGCGGAACTTCCAACTCACGACCCCGCGTCAGCTCGTCGAACCGGGTCGCTCGAAAGACCGGTCCCCCTGACTCACGCGCTGCACATGCGTCCGGGGCAGACCTCAGGTCTCACCCCCTGGAGCGCCCGTGTCCTCCCTCGCTGACAAGATCCTCTTGCTGCCACCTGCCCTCGCCCTGCTGCTCGTGTTCGCCCTGCCGGCCCTCGAGGCATCCGCGTTCGTCGGCTTCGTCGTTCCGGGCGAGATCGGCGTCATCCTCGGCGGGGTGCTGGCCAACCAGCACAAACTCCCGCTGTGGGCCGCACTCGTCGCCGGCATCGCCGGTGCGATCATCGGCGACAGCATCGGCTACGAGGTGGGCCGTCGCTACGGCAACCGACTGCTCAAGGGCCTGCCCGACCGGATCATGAAACCCGAGCACATCGAGAAGGCCGAGCAGGCAGTGCGGCGCAACGGCGGCAAGGCCGTCTTCCTCGGCCGGTTCACCGCGGCGCTGCGCGTCCTCGTCCCCGGGATGTCGGGGATGAGCGGCATCCCCTACGGCAGGTTCCTCGCCTGGAACGCGGCGGGGGGCCTGATCTGGGCGACGGCATTCGTGCTGCTCGGGTACGCCGCCGGGAGCCAGTACGAGCGGGTGGCCCACAACGGGACCCTTGCGGGACTGATCCTGCTCGCTGTCATCGCCGTCGTCGTCACGGTGAAGGTCGTGCGGTCGCGGCGCTCCAAGCAGAGCCCGGCCCGCGTCTCCTGACGTCGCGTGCAGGTTCGACTCACCAGGAGCGCCACACGTAGCTGCTGTCGTCGCTCCCCTATTCGACCGGATGCTCGGTCAGGAACCGCCGACCCGCGCAGGATCAGCGGGATGACGACCACGAACAAGCCCAGAACGAGGCCGAACACGACCGCGAGGACGACGTTCCGCGCCATCACGAGCTGCCCGAGCGTCACCATCGCGAGCCCCAGGAAAATCGGCCACGCCTTGGCCTGATTGACGAGGCGTCGTGCCGTACCTCGCGCGACCGGGACGTCTTCCGGTGGGGTCGGCCGGCGTCCGCGGACCTGGGCCACGATTCGGCGTCGTTCGCGGAACGGGAGTGCCAGCAGTGGCGAGCGCCAGTTGTCCCGAAGGGAGCCGCTGCGGCTCAGCCGGACCAACCCGACGAGCTCGATGGCGACTCCGGCCATCAGCAGCAAGAAGCCCAGGACCTCGCGCCATGGCGCCGGCTCGGAACGATGCCGCGGTGATGCGCGGACGTCGTGCCCGTGCACGACGCCGACGACCACGCCGGCCGCCACTGCGGCCAGGGCCAGCGAAGTCACGATGACGAGGCGACGCCGGCGAGCCCGCGCGATGGTCGTCTCCGCATCTCGCCCGGGGAAGCGACTCGCAAGCCAGACAGATTCAGCCGGGTCGTCGCGCATGTCCGCCTCCCACAAGGTCCGGCCCGCCGGGCAGTCGGGTCAGTACTGCAATCGCCACCTCGGCGACGGGGCTGCAGCACTCAGCCGCAGGCAATTCTCGTCCCCAGGTGACGTCACAGCCGAAGCCCTGCGCCACCTGTCCCGCGCAGCCTCACCGTCGTTCACGCGACGGAAGCGACCCGGCCGTACCGGTCGCGCGTGCCAGGGGTGAGGTGGACGGCCCCCCGGCAGCAGTTCGAACTCGTCCAGCGCGTCCTCGGACTGACCGAGGTCGACCGACTCGGCCGGAGCTACGCCCGCGTGGGGCCGGTCAGGCCGGGCACGTCCTGCGAGACGATGGGTTGTTCATTGGCGCCGAACCGCGTCCCGACAGGCGAGGACGACTAAGTGATGTTCCGAGACAAGCACGGCGACACGGGCACGGCCCGGTTCCAGATGCGCCAGAAACTGTTCTCCATCGGAGACGACTACTGGATCGAGGACGATCGCGGTGAGCGCGTCTTCAAGGTGGACGGCAAAGCGCTCCGGATGCGCAAGACGCTCGTCTTCGAGGACGCGGCCGGCACGGAGCTACTGAAGATCCAGGAGCGCAGGTTCCGGATCCGCGACACGATGGAGATCGAGGACCGCGACGGGCATACCGTTGCCACGGTCAAGAAGGCCTTGATCAGCCCCTTTCGGGACCGCTGGGACGTCGACGTGGCGAACGGGACATCTCTCGAGGTCAAGGGCCATATCCTGGACCACGAGTACGAGATCGAGGCGGACGGACGTCAGGTGGCCGCGGTGTCGAAGAAGTGGTTCCGCCTCTCCGACACCTACGGGGTAGAGGTCGTAGCCGGCCAGGATCCGCTGTTGATCCTCGCCGTCGCGGCGGTGCTCGACGCCACGGCGCCCGAGCCGAGGTAACCCTGGTCGCCGCTCCGTGGCTGCGGCCCGGCCGAGGCCGGCCGGTTCAGAGCGAGCGAGGCGCCGAGAAGAGCTCTCGGCGTCGAACCGGCCTGGTAGGTATGCACCGATCCGATCACGAACTCGCGCCCGAGGTATCCCTACTGCGTCCGGCCACGTCCTTGTTAGCGACGATGGAGGAGGTGGGCGCTGTGGCGTCGTCCCGCGGCTTTTCAGTAGACCGTTCGGCCGACTCCCGGCACCCGTCCACGTGGACCGGCAGGATGCGCGAACATGCCGGCCGTCTGTTTGTCGGCGCAGTGGCGTGGCTGCGGGAGCCGGTCGCGGTGCGGACGACGACGTGGGGACATTCCGGCGGCTGGGGTGGCTTCCACGGATAGACGCGCCTTCCACGCCTTGCGCGGGTACCGCAAGGTCAGCCCGGTGCGAGGAACTCCGGCCGCGCTCACTCTGGTGCAGGGCCCTCCGCGGAGGAGAACCAGCACTGAGTGTGGCTGGTGCCGGTGACCGTCCAGGAACAGCGTCCACCGTCGCTGCACCGCTAGCTGCTGGAACCTGGGACGGCGCCTTCGAGCTCTGCGGACACCACGATGTTGTCGTGGTAGTGGCCGGTGCTGCGGTCGAACGCCCCGCCGCACGTGATGAGCTGCAGCACCGGGTCGAGCGTCGGCAGGTATACCTGCTGAGTGGGGAAGGCGTCCTTCGGAAATTCAGCGGACCCGCTGACCCGGAACCGCGTCGTCCTCCCGCCGGCGTCGACCAGGACCACGCTTCCGGGGGGGAGCCTGCTCAGCCGCGCGAAGACGGCGGGGCCGGCAGTCGAATCCACGTGGCCGAGTATGGCCGCAGGGCCTGGCTCGCCGGGCTTAGGCCCGTTCTCGTACCACCCGGCGACCTGCCACCGACTTGGGACCTGGACTGAGCCGTCCGGCTCCTGTCGGAGGCGGTCGAGGGGGGTGTCGACGTCGATCGACGGGATACGCAGCCGATCGGGCGGTGGTCCGGTGGACAGCGTGCGTGTCGAGTGGAAGCCACGCGGGTGCACGTCGGGCGGTGGGGGCGTGTCGATGTTCAGGCCTGCTGCCTGGTGGCTGAACCCGAACGCGGGGGCTGACGCTTCCCGCACGGGTAGCGAGAGCCCGAGCACCAGGACGATGGCCAGCAATCGGCCGGTGGTTCTGCTGATCATAACGCGAGGCCGCCGCCACCAGTGTGCACACCGCCGGCCGGAAGGCGCTTTGCCAGCTCCGGACCGATTGCCGTCGCCAGCGCGTCGGCGACTCCGAACATGTGCTG
>JAVEDQ010000404.1 GCA_030840885.1 Frankiaceae bacterium | reverse complement strand
GCCGGGGCGCGACGGGACGGCGCGGTGGCTGAACTCGCGGAGAGGCACGACGGCCGCGTGCGCCGTCACCCCGGGCACGAGGCCCAGCCGGTTGCGGAACTCCTCCGCGCTCGGCGCGTGCGGTTCGACCCCCACGTAGTCGACCGGGCAACCCCCGCTCGCGAGGGCTTCCGCGAGCCGGACGTCGACCGAACCGTCGCCGCAGCCGATCGACAGCACGCAGGTGGGCCCGTCCGCGCGGCCGGCCACCGCGCGGGTCAACCAGTCAAGGACGAGCCCGCGCTGGTCGGAGCGCGCTTCGAACAGCGCGTGGTCGCTTGTAGTCGTCCGGGGCCAGTGGGGTCAGAGGGAGCAGGGGCGCCGCCGCTCGGCGGAGGGCGTGCAAACCGTGGCCGGGGAACGGGCCGGAGCGCGTCGCGTCTGAGCGCATCCATGTGCCTCTCGAGGGCGGGACCGCGCAGCAGCGGCTTACAGTCATTTCACCACGACGCGCCGATCGGGTGCATCTTGACCGGGAGTGGGCCGTCTTGGAATCAGCCGCTGGACCCGACACCGCCCAGCGGAGCCTCGCGCACTGGAGCGCCGACGGGCGAGCCGAGATGGACGCCTTCTACGCGCTGGCGATCGAGGACTACCGCCAACTCGTGCTCGCCGCCGACTGGCAGTCGGTGTTCACGGGCCAGGCCGCCGAGGACTGGAAGCTCCTCGACGTCGCCTGCGGGTCGGGCAAGTTCCCCGCCACGCTGCTGCGCCATGCAGACCTCTCTGGCCTGCCGCCGCTGCGCTACGACCTGCTGGACCCGTCGGCCTTCAGCGTCGCCGAGGCGAAGACGCAGCTCGCCCCACCGTTCGTCGCAGGCCGCGAGCTGGTCACCGATCTCCAGAGCTTCCGTCCCGAGGGCGACAGCTCCGGGGCCGGCGCCGATGTCGGCTACGACCTCGTGATCGCCGTCCACGCCCTCTACGCCCTGCCGCCGGACCAGCTGCCGGTGGCGGCGGAACGGCTGGTCGCGGTCAAGCGGCCGGGCGGGGTGGGTGTGGTCGCCCAGGCCACGGCCCGGTCGCACTACCTGGCCTTCTACGACGCGTACCGCGCCGGGGTGCGGTCGGCGACGCCGTACACGACCGCCGAGCAGGTCCGGGATGCGCTGGTCGCGGCCGGCGCGGACGTCCGCGAGCAGCGGGTCACCTACACCACCGGCACCGACGACCGGAACGTCGCCGAAGGGTTCCTGCAGCGCTGCGCCTTCGACGACACCATCACCCTTCCCGCGATGGAACAGGCCCCCGTCCTGGGTGACTACCTCGCCGGTTGCCGGACCGCCAAGGGCGGCTACCGCTTCTCCCACGAGGCGGCCCTGCTGTGGTTCTGAATCCTGCACCGGAGGCGAACGCGCTGCTGCCCGAGCAGAACCGCGAGGGCGGGCTCACCCAGGACTGGGCCGGGAACGATCAGCAGTGGTGGGACTGGTACGTGACGCTGGCGGCCAACGACGCCAGCGATGCCAATGACGCCGGTGCTGACCGGGCGCCGCTCGTCGAAGGACCTGGCCTGCCGGACGTCGCGCCCGCCGACGACGAGGCTCTCGTGGCCGCGCTCGCCGAGCCCTATGTGCTGCGCGACGAGCAGGTCGCGGCGTTCCGCGCCGAGTCCTTCGTGAAACTTCCCGGAGTCCTGCCCCCGGCGGTCGTGCGGCGTCTCGCCGAGCGGCTCGACGTGCTGCTGCGCGCCGAGCACGGGAACGACACCGCGGGCCGCTTCACCGCCCTCGAGCAGATGTGGCGCGCCGATCCGCTGATGCGGGCGGTCGCGCTCTCCCGGCGGATCGGCGACATCGCGTCCGCCTTGGTCGGTGCCGACGTGCGGATCTACCACGACAACGCGCTCTCCAAGGAGCCCGGCTGCGGCCGGACGCCGTGGCACCACGACGCGGAGCACTTCCCGCTCGCGACGCTGAAGGCCGTCACCGCCTGGATGCCGATGTCAGCGGTGCCGACCCCGATGGGGCCGCTGTCGTTCGCGCAGGGCGAGGACCTCCGGCCGGTGCTCGACGGCCTCCATTTCGACCGCGTCGGAACGTCCTACGACCGGGCCGTGACCGAGCGCTTCGCCGCCGCGCACGTGCGGGTGGTCGACAGCGCCTACGGTGTCGGCGACGTCAGCTTCCACGGCGCTCTCTGCTTCCACACCGTAGGTGGCAACCGCACGACGCAACCCCGGCGAGCGCTGGCCACGACGTACTACGCCGACGGCGCGCGGGTCGTCGACAGCCCCACGCTGATCAGCGGGACGTGGCGGGAGTTCCTCCCGGGGGTGCAGCCCGGCGAGGTCGCCGCCACCGAGCTGAACCCGGTGGTCGGCCGGCTTCTCGACTGACAGCTCCCGGCGTCAGTTGCCCGGGGCTGTCGGCCGCAGACTGGGCAACCGGACATCGCGGCAGGTCAGCGCGACCGGGTCGGCGCCACCGAGGGCCGTGACCTTGGCTGCCGCCTCGTCGAGACGGCTCTCGGGTAGTGCCCCGCTCTTCACCGCGGCGACGATGGCGTCCCGCATCCGGACCGCCTGGTTGCCGTCGGTGAACAGCAGCGCGTCGGCGCCGGCGTTGAGGGCGCGGACCCCTGCCTCGGGGTAGTCGAAGTGCTGGTTCACCGCACCCATCCCGAGCGAGTCGGTCATCGCGACCCCGGTGAAGCCGAGCTGGCGCAGCAGCCGGTAGGCCGCGGGGGAGAGGCTGGCAGGGCCGCCGGTGATCCCGAGTTCGGGGTAGGCCGCGTGGCTCACCATGATCGTCGGGATGCCGGCGTGGATGGCCTCGACGAAGGGGGCCAGGTCGGTGCCCTCGAGTTCCTGGCGCGGCGCGTCGATGACGGCGACTTCCTTGTGGGTGTCGTCCGACGACCGGCCGAGGCCGGGGAAGTGCTTGAGCGTGGGCGTGACGCCGCCGTCGGTCAGCCCGCCGGCGACGGCGAGGGCGTCGCGGGCCGCGGTGGGCGCGTTGGAGGAGTACGACCGGCTCCCGATGGCCGAGCTCTCGCCGCGGGTGACGTCGGCCACCGGGGCCAGGTCGCCGTTGACCCCGACGTTGCGCAGGAAGGTGCCGATGAACTTGCCGCGCTTGGTCAGCAGCTGCGGGTCCTGCGTCCCGATGGCGTAGGCCGAGTCGCTCCGCCCGAACACCGGGCGGAAGGAGGAGACCACTCCGCCTTCCTCGTCGGTCGTGACGAGCCGTGGCCGCGCACTCCGGCTGCGGATGGCTGCGGTCAGCGCGGCGACCTGGGTGTCGGTCTGCACGTTGCGCTGCGTCAGCAGGATGCCGCCGACCCCGAGCCGGGGGAGTGAGGTCGCGAGCGGATCGCCCGGCTTCAGCGTCTCGGGCAGCCCGGCCACGAGCACGGCTGCCGCCCGGGCCGGCAGCGGCGCCGGGACGCAGGCCGGGGCGTCGGCGACGACCGGGGACGGGAGCAGCGGGCTGTCGGGCCTCTCGCTGCAGCCGCCGACCAGGGGAAGGACCGAGGCCAGGGCGGTTGCTGTCACGAGGACGCGTCGCGTACCGGACGTGCTGTACCGCCGCGCCCCCCGCACTCTCCGAACAGTATCTGCCACGGACGGCGACACCGAGCATCGAGCCGGCCTGTCACCCGCTGATTCCATGCTGACGGGGTCGCCGCTGACCTGCTCCGTACGGCCCCGGCCGCCGGGCTCGTCGTCCCGCTTCTCGCTGTGGGCCGCATTAGGCTCCGCACCATGGAACGGCAGCAGGAATTCGTCCTCCGAACACTCGAGGAACGCGACATCCGCTTCGTGCGGCTGTGGTTCACCGACGTGCTCGGAGTGCTGAAGTCCGTCGCTGTCGCCCCGGCCGAACTCGAAGGCGCCTTCGACGAGGGCATCGGGTTCGACGGCTCGGCGATCGAGGGCTTCGCCCGCGTCTACGAGGCCGACATGCTGGCCAAGCCCGACCCGTCGACGTTCCAGGTGCTGCCGTGGCGCGGCGACTCCCCGGGCACGGCGCGCATGTTCTGCGACATCGTCATGCCGGACGGCTCGCCGTCGCCGGCCGACCCGCGCTACGTCCTGCGACGCACGCTGGCCAAGGCCGCCGACGCCGGCTTCACCTTCTACACCCACCCCGAGATCGAGTTCTTCCTGCTCAAGGACCGCCCGACCGGTGACGGGCGGGTGCCGGACCCGGTCGACGAGGGCGGCTACTTCGACCTCACGCCGCACGACGTCACGCACGACTTCCGCCGTGACGCGATCACGATGCTGGAGCGCGTCGGCATCTCCGTGGAGTACAGCCACCACGAGGTCGCGCCGGGCCAGCAGGAGATCGACCTGCGGTACGCCGACGCCCTGACCACCGCCGACAACATCATGACCTTCCGCCTCGTGGTGAAGGAGGTGGCGATGTCGCAGGGCGTCTACGCCACCTTCATGCCGAAGCCGTTCAGCGACCAGCCGGGTTCCGGCATGCACACGCACCTCTCGCTGTTCGAGGGCGACCGCAACGCGTTCTACGACCCGTCGGACTCGATGCACCTGTCGAAGGTCGCGAAGTCGTTCATCACCGGCCTGCTCGTTCACGCCGCCGAGATCACCGCGGTCACCAACCAGTGGGTGAACTCGTACAAGCGGCTGAACTGGGGCGGTGAGGCGCCGTCCTACGTTTCATGGGGTCACAACAACCGCTCCGCGCTGGTGCGGGTGCCGATGTACAAGCCCAACAAGGGCCAGTCCACCCGCATCGAGGTGCGGACGCCCGACTCGGCCTGCAACCCCTACCTGACCTTCGCGCTGATGCTCGCCGCCGGGCTCGCGGGGATCGAGAAGGGCTACGACCTCCCGCCGGGCGCGAACGCGGACGTCCAGGCCCTCACCGACGCGCAGCGCCGCGAGCTCGGCCTCGACCCGCTGCCCGACTCGCTGGCGAGCGCCATCTCGGTGATGGAGTCCTCCGAGCTGGTCCGCAACACGTTGGGCGAGGGCGTCTTCGACTTCTTCCTGCGCAACAAGCGCGCGGAGTGGGACGAGTACCGCCGCAACGTCACGCCGTTCGAGATCAACCGCTACCTCCCGGTCCTCTAGCCATCCGTCGAGGCCGGTGACGCGGTGAGACGCACTGCTGATGCGCGCAGCTCATGCAGCATCAGAGGCAGGGCGGGGTGGGTGGTCGTCCGACGCCATACGGCGTACCAGGGATAGCGCGGCGGGGGCTGCAACCGGACGACCCGGACCCCGTCGACGTCGGCAAGGGGCCAGCCGAGAACGATGCAGGTGACGACCGTGGGGTCCGACACCACGCGCCGGACGAGCTCGGCGAGACCGACGTTCACTCCGATCGGGACCAGCTCGACCCCGACCGAGCTCGCGTAGTCCTCCGCGAAGGCTCGAAGCTCCCGGCTGCTCCCGGCGAGCGGGAACCAGATGCGGTCCAACGCCGTGGGCGCAACGGCCGTGCGGTCGGCCCAGACCGAGCGCTCGTTGACGAGCAGAGCGATCTCGTCGGTCAGGACGGGTTCGGAAACGAGACTGTCCGGCAGCGGCGCCTCCAGCCGGCTCACATCTCCGAACGCGAGGTCCACCTCGTGCCGTTCCAGCGCCGCGACGGCCTTGCCGAGATCGCGCCGCTTGCTGAGTTCGACGACCAGGCCCGGATGATCCAGCGCGATCGCCCGCAACGCCCGTGCCGGAGACTGCAACTCACCCCAGACGTCGACCCGCAACGGGGGGTCCGGCACCTCCCTGACCTCTCCGACGGCCCGGTCGGCGACCTCCAGCAGTTGCCGAGCCCCTGGCAGGAACCGCGCCCCCGCCGGTGTAGGGACGGCACCGCCGCGTTCCCGGAGCAGCAACGGCCCGAGCGCCGTCTCCAGCCGGCTCACCCGCTTGGACAACGCCTGCTGGGTGAGCGACAGAGCGCTCGCGGCCCGGCCGAAGTGGGCGTGGTCGACGACGGCGACGAATGCCCGCACCTGGGCCAGATCGAGGTCCACGCCCGCCACGGTCCCACAACCGACGGTTGTCAACGGCGCCGAAGAGCAGTTGGACCCCTGCTGGGGCACGTGGTTGCGTTTCCGACATGGACGAGTCGCTCTTCGAGCACGCCGGGGGCGAACCGGGCCTCCATCGCCTCGAGCAGGTCTTCTACGACAGCGTGCTGCGGGACCCCCTGCTCCAGCCG
>JAVEDQ010000342.1 GCA_030840885.1 Frankiaceae bacterium | reverse complement strand
ACCTCGTCGACAACCTTCACCGCCGCGGAGCTGACGTCGATGATCGACGACTCCTGCCCGGTGACCCTGGCCTCGATCCGCGAGGACTCGAGGATGTTGAGGACCAGCTGCTCGAGGCGCTGGGCTTGACCGAGGACGGCCTGCAGGGCGGCCAGACGCTGGTCCTCCCGCATCCGCTCGCCGCGGCTGAGCAGCGTCGCCGACCATCCCTTGATGGCCGCGAGGGGGGTCCGCAGCTCGTGGCCGACGATGGCGACGAAGTCGTCCTTGAGCCGGTCGAGCTCGCGGGACTGCGTCACGTTCCGGGCCACGACGACGAGGACGGCCGGTCGGCCCTCGGCCGCCTCGATGCGGCTGTAGGAACAGGAGAACCACACCGGCTGGCCCGCGGCGTCGAGGATCTGCACCTCGCGGGGGAGGTCACCCGCGGCGGAGGCCCAGCGCTCGAGCAGGACGTCGTCTCCGTCGGCGTCCCGCATGCGGAGCAGGCCGAAGTGTGTGGTGCCGAGCATCTCCGCGGCGCTGAACCCGGTCATCTCGGCCAGGCCGGGGTTCCAGCTGCGGATACGGCCTGAGCCGTCGAGGGAGAAGATGCCGTCGCTGGTCGTCTCCACGATCTCGGCGAGCTTGCGACGCTCCTCGATGACGGCCTGCACCAGCTGGCCGCGTTCGAGGAAGCTGACGACCTCGGCGGCGAGGGCGCCCGCGACGGCCAGCTCGCCTTCCTCGTAGCCCTCCATGCCGCTGCGGTCGTAGAGGAACAGCAGACCGACGGTGCCGCCGGCGAGTCGGAGTGGAGCGACGATCCCCTGCGAGTGGCCCTCGGCGGCGAGCGCGGCCTGCAGCTGGGCGTCGAGCCGGCGGCCGGCAAGCCGGACCGGCTCTTCGATCTCACTCAGCAGGCCGGCGAGGCGGTGCTGGCGGCGCTCGCTGCGGTGGGAGTCGCTGTCCTCGCCGCAGGAGTGCACCTCGACGACCTCAGGGTCGGGCCGGGGGTCGGCGAAGTGACGGTCGTCGAACAGGACGAGTTCGGCGGCCTGCACCTCGAAGGCGTGGCTCGTCTCGGCGAGGAAGCGGGCGAACGCCTCGCGCCGGTCGAGCGAGAAGGCCAGGGCGTGGGTCGCCTGGTGCAGCCCACCGAGGCGCTGCCGGTCGGCTCGGCCCGCGGCGTACCCGCGGCTCGCCCAGTGCGCCAGCGGCTGGGTGAGGAAGGCGAAGGCCAGCGTCCACGGCGACCAGGCGTAGCCACCGGCGACGGTGAGGCCGAGCACGATGCACCCGATGGGTCCGATGAGCTTGCCGATCAGCACGTCGGGACCGACGACGAGGCGCCCGAACACGTGACCGGTGACGAGCTTCAGGATGCCGCCGATGGCCAGCTGGTTGACCAGCGCTGCCACGAGCACGGCGACGAGCAGGGCACCGACGTTCTCCGGCCGCATGTCATCGCTGCTGCGAAGGGTGTCGAAGGTGACGCCGGCCAGCGAAGCCGCCAGCACCCACTGCGCGACGTTGAATACCGACTTCAGCAGATCGCGACCCTTGATGCACCAGGCGACGGTCAGCCCGCCCCCGACGACGAGGAGCAGCTGCCACCCGCTCGTGGCCAGCAGCACCGGCGCCAACGCCGTCTCGATGAGGGTGAACGACTCCTCGCTGTCGCGGTACTTGTAGGTCACGCGCAGCAGTTCGCTCTGCACGATCAGCACGAGCAGGACGAGGACGACCAGCGGCGGCGCGTTGCTCTCCTGCCCGATGAGCACCGCCGCGAGGGGTGCGCAGATCAGGGCGGCTAGCGCGATGAGGCCGATGTAGATCCGGATCGGCCACGCGTAACCGGGGGCGCGGGAGCGGGTGCTCACCGGATCACTATCGCCCATTGCGCGGCCGTTCACAGCACTGGGACGGGGGCTGTTTGCGTCCCGCTCGGTCGGAGTCGTTGTCGCCGGCCTCACTGATCCCAGGCCCCGTACCACTCCGAGCCGGTCCAGGAGGAGCCGTACCAGTTGTAGCCGGTCCAGCTGGAGCCGGTCCAGCTCGAGCCGGTCCAGCTGGAGCCGGTCCAGGACGAGCCGGTCCAGCTGGAGCCGGTCCAGGACGAGCCGGTCCAGGACGAGCCGGTCCAGGACGAGCCGTTCCAGGCGGGCAGCGCGGCGAGCGGGGGCGGCAGCTGCGCGGTCTGCTCGCCGCCGACCAGGACGTCGCCGCCGCGGTGGTCCTGCCGCACCCTCATGTGCCCGCGGCTCAGTGCCAGGCTGCCGCGACCGTTGGACGCCACCAGATTCTGGTTCGCGAGGCCGGGCCCCGCGTCCAGCGCCGCGCCGCCGTCCAGGAGCCCGGACCCCACGGACTGGACGTCGGTCGACGCCGTGGGGTGGGCCGTGGAGGTGAGCGCGAACTTGACCCGGTCCGGGCTCATCGACGGGTCGGCCGAGAGCACGTCGGCGATCAGCCCGCTGACCGCCGCCGTCGCCATCGAGGTGCCGGAGCCGCGTCGATACGGCGCGGGCATGGAACTCGGGAACTGCGTGGAAATGGTCGAGCCGGGGGCGGCGAGACTCACCAGGTGGGCGCCGGACGCGACGACGTCGGGCTTCGCGAGCCCGTCGGCTGCGGTCGGCCCGTGGGAGGAGAAGTCGGGCAGGACGTCGTCGCTCGTCGCGGCGGTGCCCAGGTCGTCGACGGAGCCAACGGTCAGGACGTAGGGGTCGTCGCCGGGCTTCGCGATGGTGGCGCTGCCGGGTCCGCGGTTCGACGCGGCGACCGCGACGACGATGCCGGACTTCCATGCCTGCTCGACGGCGTAGTTCAGCGGGTCGAGCCGGTAGGACTGCGTCGAGTCGGTGCCGAGGGAGAGGTTCAGCACCTTGATGCCGTAGGTGTCGCGGAACGACACCACCCACTGGATGGCCGCGAGCACCTTGCTGACGTCGGCGGAACCGTCGGGTCCGGAGAGCTTGATCGAGAGCACCTTGGCGGCCGGGGCGGTGCCGCGGTAGCGCCCGTCGGAGGCGCTGCCGTCGCCGGCCATCAACCCGGCCAGGAAGGTGCCGTGGCCGTACTGGTCGTCGCAGGTGCTCTCACCCGAGAAGTTGACGCAATCGGCGGGGACGCCGCCGGGCGCGCCGGTCGTGACCCGGACGACGCTTCCGGCGACGTCGGGGAGCGGGCTGACGCCGGTGTCGATCAGCGCGACGGTGACGCCGCTGCCCTGCGCCCCGCGGGCGGCCAGCGTGTCGGCCCCGACGACCTGCCGGTACACCGAAGGGAGGGAGTCGGGGTCGGCGGCACCCGAGTTCGGGCGGGCAGCGGTCGGGTCCTGCGAGGGGGCGGGGGTCTCGGACGTCGCGGCGGAGCTGTCCGGTTCGGGCGTGGACGCGTCGGCCTGGACGTGCATCACGCCGTCGAGGGTCACGGCCCGCACGCCCGGGACCGCGGCGAGGGCGGGGACCGCTTGGCCCGGCAGCGTCGCGGCGAAGCCGGAGATCAGGGGCAGCGGCTGGGTCACCGCGCCGCCGAGTCGGGGCACGGCCGCTGCGGCGGGGGAGTCGGGGCCGCTCGCACCGTCGAGGACGACGATGACGTTGACCGGCCCGGTGCGACCGGCGAGAGCAGGGTCGACGTCGGCACCGATGGTCGACGTGGCGGCGCGCAGGGTCGGAGGGACCTGCGTAGCGGCGGACGCCGCACCGGCCCCACCGAACGCGAGGGAGCCGGTGACCGCCGCGGCCAGGACCCCTGACAACAGCCGGTTACGTAGTGCTAGTGACATGCGACCCTCCGTGCCTTGACCCTCGCTCTAGCTATCAGACCTTTTGGCTGAATAGCCAGCTATTCAGCTCCTGAATTGTTTGAGGAGCCCGGATACCATCCGAAGTGACTATCAAGTCGGGGGTGCTGTGAGTTCGCGGATCACTTCCGGTGCCGTTGGCAGTTCTTCTTGATCGTCACAGGGAGTAACGATCTTGAGTAGGGTTACAGGTGCTCACCGGCACCTGGGGGTGAGCTG
>JAVEDQ010000314.1 GCA_030840885.1 Frankiaceae bacterium | reverse complement strand
GTCCGCAGACCCTCGAGGCTCCCCTCGAAGCAGATGGTGCCGCCGGCGGTGCCCGCACCGGGGCCGAGATCGACGACGTGGTCGGCGATCGCGATCGTTTCCGGCTTGTGCTCCACGACGAGCACGGTGTTGCCCTTGTCCCGGAGTTGCAGCAGCAGGGTGTTCATCCGCTCGATGTCGTGCGGGTGCAGCCCGATGGTGGGCTCGTCGAAGACGTACGTGACGTCGGTCAGCGAGGAGCCGAGGTGGCGGATCATCTTCGTCCGCTGTGCCTCGCCGCCGGACAGCGTGCCGGCCGGGCGGTCGAGCGAGAGGTAGCCGAGCCCGATCTCGGCGAACGCGTCGAGCAGGTGCTGCAGCCCGGTGACCAGCGGCGCGACCCCCGGCTCGTCGAGCTGGCGCATCCACTCGGCGAGGTCGCTGATCTGCATCTGGCACAGCTCGGCGATGTTCTTGCCCGCGATCCTCGACGACAGCGCCTCGGCGGTGAGGCGGGTGCCCTTGCAGTCCGGGCAGGTCTGGAACGTGATCGCGCGTTCCACGAAACGACGGACGTGCGGTTGCATCGCCTCGACGTCCTTGGAGAGGATCGACTTCTGGATCTTCGGGATCAGGCCCTCGTAGGTGAGGTTGACGCCCTCGACCTTGATCTTGGTCGGCTCGGCGTAGAGCAGCTTCTGGAGCTCCCGCTTCGTGTACTGCGCGACGGGCTTGTCCATCGGGAGACCGGCACCGGCGAAGATGCGGCCGTACCACCCGTCCATGCTGTAGCCCGGGACGGTGAGGGCACCCTCGGCGAGGCTCTTGGAGTCGTCGTAGAGGGCGGTCAGGTCGAAGTCGCTGACGGCGCCCATGCCCTCGCACCGAGGGCACATGCCGCCCTGGTACACCGCGTCCCGGACGACGGTCTGCTCCTCCTTGCCGCCCTTCTCGGTCTTCATCACGCCGCTTGCGGTGCGGGTCGGCACGTTGAAGGCGAAGGCCGTGGGCGGCCCGATGTGCGGCTGGCCGATGCGGCTGAACAGGATGCGGAGCATCGCGTTCGCGTCGGTGGCGGTGCCGACCGTGGAGCGGGGGTTCGCGCCCATCCGCTCCTGGTCCACGATGATCGCTGTGGTCAGCCCGTCCAGCAGATCGACCTCCGGCCGCGCCAGCGCCGGCATGAACCCCTGGACGAACGAGCTGTAGGTCTCGTTGATCAGGCGCTGTGACTCCGCGGCGATCGTGCTGAAGACCAGCGAGCTCTTGCCCGAGCCGGAGACGCCGGTGAAGACCGTCAGCCGCCGCTTCGGGATCTCCACGCTGACATCGCGGAGGTTGTTGACACGGGCACCCTGCACCCGGATCAGGTCGTGGCGATCGGCAGCCGGAAGTCTGCTCGTTGCTGCGTCCGTGCTCACGGGTCGCTCCTTCTCAGCGGCAGGTCGGTCGAGGTTAGCGTGAGGGCATGCCTGCCTCCGCCCTCACCTCCATGACGTCCGCACCGTCCGTCGTTGTGACCGGCGGCCTGATCGGTGGTTTCGCCGCTGCCCGCTACACGAAGAACCGTGCCCTCGGCGGCGCGGTGTTCGGCGTCGCCGGCGCACTCGCGGTGTGGGGCTGGCAGCAGCAGGTAGGCCCGTTACCCGCGGCGGCGCTGGGCGGCGTCTACACGCTGGCGATGGGTGGCTCGCACCCGCTCGCGAAGCAGCTCGGCCCGTGGCCGTCGGTGCTGCTCGTCACCGGGCTGACCGTCCTGGCCTCCGAGGCCGTGCTGCGTCGAGGCTGACACGGACGATCCGACACGACGGAGCCGGTGTCACCCGTAGGTGACACCGGCTCCGGTCGGTACGAGGGCGACTAGCGCTTGACGACCAGAGTCTTGCCGGCCTTGTCGTGGAAGCCCTGCTTGCGCTGACTGTCGAACAGCGGGGACAGAGCGACGACCAGACCCCAGATGCTCCCGAGAATCGGAACGATGCCGGGCAGCCAGTACACGGCCGCGCGCTTACCGGCCTGCTCGGACGTCAGGGCTCCGCCGTTCTCGTCGACGACGGCCAGTCCGAGCATTTGCTTGCCGAGCGTGGTTCCACGCGAGTTGAACATGACGAACTCGTAGACCGTCAGGGCGATCGCGACGATAACGCCCCAGATGAAGGTGTTGTGGTTGCCGAGGATCACGATGTACACGATCGCGAGGGGGACGGCGACGATGAGGACGTCGACGATCTTGGCGCCGAGCCGGGCCCCCATGCCGGCAAGCTGCGGACCGCCGCCGTAGCCCTGCTGCCCGTAGCCCTGCTGCCCGTAGCCCTGTTGCCCGTAGCCCTGCTGCCCGTAGCCCTGCTGCTGCTGGCCGTAGCCACCCTGCTGCCCGTAGCCCTGCTGGGGCTGGCCGTACCCGCCCTGCTGGGGCTGGCCGTACCCACCCTGCTGGGGCTGGCCGTACCCACCCTGCTGGGGCTGCCCGTAGCCACCCTGCTGCTGGCCGTAGCCGCCCTGCTGGGGCTGGCCGTACCCACCCTGCTGGGGATGGCCGTAGCCACCCTGCTGCCCGTAGGGGTTCTCCGACATCTGCTCGTCCTTCTGTCTCATGAGGTACGCGGAACAGCGCCCCGTCGTCGCCTCGGCCCCCTGGTTGGAGCTCCGCAGTCCCGGCTGGCTGACTTTCTCGGCGATCTTCACAGCCGCGGGGCGCTTTTCGATCAGCATTCGCCGTGTCGTCATCCAATTGTCAGCACATCGGGTGGACATCACCCGTTCAGCCGAGCGTCAGCGTCTACTCAGCGGTCCACGCGCCGGCCCAGCAGGCAGAACTCATTACCCTCCAGGTCGGCCAGGACGACGAAGGGCGCGTCAGCCGGCTGCCCGACGTCGACCCGCGTCGCGCCCAGCCCGAGCAGGCGCTCGAGTTCCTCGGCCTGGTCGCAGCCCGTCGGCGAGACGTCGAGGTGCAGGCGGTTCTTCGTGGCCTTGCCTTCCGGCACCGGCAGGAATGTGATCAGCGGCAGCTGGTCGAACCCGCCGGTGGCCGAGGTCCAGCTCATTCCGCGCGGGTCGTCGACGACCGGCCAGCCCAGCACCTCGCCCCACCAGCGGGCCAGCGTCGCAGGGTCGGAGCAGTCGACGACGATCTCGATGAGGAGGCTTCCCATGGTCGTCACCTCATCGCAGTTGCGTCCTCACCGCAACAGCGATCAGGACGACGGCGCCCGTCCCCAGGCGCCGTACAACGGGTCGCCCCGGTAGCCCCGCAGCCCGCGGCCGGATGACGGGGTCCGGAGCCCACCGGTGACCTCGGTGAAGCCGGCCTGTGTCAGGTACTCCGACACGATCGCGACGTGCTCGTCGTCGTCGGTCAGCAACCAGCCGCGGATGGCCTTGGTCGGGAAGCACCTGTTGCTGAAGGTGCAGACCGCGAGTCCTCCCGACCGGAGCACCCGCGCGGCCTCCCGGAGCACCTCGACCGGTCGCACGAGGTAGTCGACCGACACGCAGCAGGTCACGGCGTCGAAGGTGGCGTCGTCGAAGGGGAGCTGCGGGTCGCGGTT
>JAVEDQ010000308.1 GCA_030840885.1 Frankiaceae bacterium | reverse complement strand
GCGGTCTCGGAGCCGGTCTCCACCTCGAGCGTGTAGCGGGCCAGCTCGACACCGTTGGCGTGGTCGAGGACGCGGATGTAGCAGCCCCGCACCGAGCGGAAGCTCTGGCGCCGTCCGGACGCGTCGTAGATGGCGGCCCCGAAGGCGATGCGGGCGACGGAGCTCGGCACCGACGGCAGGTGCACGACCAGCCGCTCGGCGTCCCCGACCGGCGGGCCGGTGGCCAGCGGCGCCGAGAGCGACTCATCCGGGTTGGGTACCTGGTGGACGAGCAGCAGCCGGCCGGTCGGCTGGTCGTCGACGAGCGAGACGAGCCCGTCGAGCTCGATGGCCGTCGAGCCGGCGTCGGCCCGCCAACCGATTCCGACGCGGACGTCGGTCAGGCCCGGCGCCTCGTCGGCGAGCAGGACGTTGCTCCCCTTGGCGAGCGTGACGGTCATCGGCGGCCTCAGTCGAGGTCGGATCGGCGGAACTTGGCGTCGAGGAACCGTGCCTGGATCGCCAGCTGGGCCGCGTCCCCGGTGTAGACGAGGTCCTGCAGCTCGTTGGCCCCCTCGTCGAGCAGCTGGAGCTGGCGGACCAGATCCAGCGCCGGCGTCGAGCCGGTGACGCCGGGGCGTTCGGCGTACTGCGGCGGGAGGGCCATGAAGTCACCGAGTGCGGTGGGCAGGTACTCGCTGACGATGGCGGTCAGAGCGCGCATCTCCTCGTCGCTGGCGCCCCGGGTCGCGACGTAGCCGAGCAGCGGACGCAGGATGTCGTCGATGTCGCGCACGGTCGGCACGGCACCGGGGGGCAGGCGACCGCCGTCGGCGTTGGCCTGCCGCACGATGCCGGCCAACTCGGCCTGCAGCTGCGCGGCCTGCTCCGCGACGTCCGGACCCCCGTCGGCCTCCGGCTCGTTCCCGGCCGTGGGCGGCGGCTCGACGACGGGTGAGCGCCGACGGAAGAACACCGAGCGTTCCCTCCTTCGGAGCTGTCGCCGGGTGGTCCTCCCCGGTTTCGTGGCGATCTTGCTGGGTGCCACCTGCACGTTCTCCGCCACGACCTCCACGCAACGGCGGGTTGAGCTGGCGCTGGGGCTGGAGGTCAGCGCTCGGTGGCGCGGGAGCGCTCGAGGTAGGACTTCGACCGGTTCACCTGCTGCTCCAGGGCCGTCACCGTCGTCGCCATGTTCTCGACGGCCTTGGCCTTGTAGCTGTCGATGGCGTCCATGGTCTCGAACACGTTGTCGAATGCCTTCTGCAGCGTCTCGACGCTGACGGTGCTCGACGACGCCTGCTCCTGGATCTGCCCCGACTGCTGCTTGAGCATCTCGCTGGTCGACAGGATCATGCTGTTGGTCGTCGCGTTCAGCGCGTTGATCTGGTCGAGCACCAGCTTCTGGTTGGCCAGCGCCTGCGCGACGATGACCGCGGTGCGCAGCGCCGCGATGGTGGTGTTCTGCGCCCGGTCGACGCCTTTGATCAGCTCGACGTTGTTCTTGCGGACGAGGTCGAGCGCGAGGTAACCCTGCACGCTCACCGCCAGCTGTGTCAGCAGGTCCTGCTGGCGCTGCCGGATGGGGAACAGCGCGTCGGAGGTCATGAGGTCGGCCTGCTGCGGGTTGCTGACCTTCAGTTCGTCGATCTTGCCGCTGACCGCCCCGTCGAGCGCCTTGGCGAGGGTGGCGTACTCGGTGAGCTTGCCCATCGCCGCCCAGAGGTTCGCCTTCTCCTGCTCGATCGCCGCGTTGTCCTTGCGGAGCTCGTCCTGACCCGAGTCGAGCGCCCGGATGATCGCGTCGATCTGCTTCTGCGCGGACTGGTATTTCTCGAAGTAGCGCGCGATCTTGCTGCCCATCGGGATCATCCCGAGCAGCTTGCGGGCGCCCTTCAGATCGGCCTTGGCCGGGTCGAGGTCGGTGACGGTGTTCCGCAGCTCGACCAGGGTGTTGGCCACCCGGGTCTGCGCGTCCGCGCCCTTACCGCCGCGGGTGCTCTGCAGGGCCTGGGCCGGTCGGTCCAACATCCGGTTCGACACCCGGGCGCTGGCGACGATCTCGCGCTCGCCCATGCGGGTGATGTCGGCGACCTTGTCCTGAAAGACGGGGCTGTGCGGATCCTGGGCGGCGAGGTCTGCGACGAACGCTGCCGCCTTGTTCCGCAGCTCGACGCGGGTCGACTCGTCCATCGGCACCATGCTGTCGACCTGGTCGTCGGCGATCACCGGGACCGCAGCCGGGGGCGCGAGCTCCAGAGCGCTGCCGGGGACGCCGGTGCTGGCGGGCGCTCCGGCAGGCGGCGACAGGGGCTTGCTGAGGTCCAGCGAGTCGGACATGCGGTCTCCTCGTTCCAGCTCGCGCAGCCGTCCCGGGAGGCCGCGCCTGATCACGACACTAATGGCCGTCCACGCCGTGATGTGGCAGGTCGGGCATGACGGTTCCCGGACGTCACCTGCTGGTCGCCGCCGACTCCGATCGCCCTCCCGAGGACCGGGCGTCGGAGGCCTCGCCGAGCACCAGTTCCGAGGCCGAGCCGTCGGCCTTGCCGGCGTCGGCAGCCCCGCCCGCCGCCAGCGCGGCCAGGGCGGCGCCGCGGGCGCCGGCCATGTCGCGGTCGGGCACCAGTGCGAACTCGACGATCGCCTGCTGTTCGTCGCGCAGGCGGGTGGCGTCGCGGACCTCGTCGAGGAACCAGTCCCGGAAGGCCGAGCCGGCCTCGACGACGCCACCGCCCAGGAAGAAGGCGTGCGGGTCGGTCACGTTCGCGACGATCGTGAACAGGGCGCCGATCGCCTTCGCCTGCTGCCGGAACACTGCGGAGGCGAGTTCGTCGCCCCGCTCCGCGTAGTCGCGCAGCTGCTTCGCCGCCTCCGCGATGTCGAGGTCCGCGAGCGGATGACCCGGGAAACGGCCGAGCCAGTACGGCAGCAGGTTGCGTCGGATCCCCGTCAGCGAGGCGATGCTCTCGGCGTCGCCGGTGAACCCGCAGTTGCAGCTCGGCAGCGGCTGATCGGGCTCGAGCAGGCCGACGGTCGGGACGTGGACGTGCCCGACCTCGCCGGCCATGCCGGCCGCGCCGCTGATGATCTGGCCGTTCTGGACGAGACCGCCGCCGAGGCCGGTCCCGACGATCGCGGACATCGACGACGTCCGGGGCGCGCGGGTCCCGAAGTGCACCTGGTGGGCGTAGAGGGCGGCCGCGTTGCCGTCGTTGGTGTAGGTCACGGGCAACCCGACGTGCTGCGCCAGGCCACCACGGATGTCGTAGTTGCGCCACCCGTCATGGCCGAAGTTGGTGGACCCGCGACTGGAGAAGCGTCCCTCCGCGCTGGCCGGCCCCGGGGTGTCGAGCCCGACGGCGGACACCGCGGAGCGGTCCAGGCCGACCGCCTCAAGCACACCGTCGAGCGCGGTGGTGAGCGCCGCCAGGGCCGCGTCCGGCCCTTCGGTGACCCGGCTCGGCGTCTCGATCAGCTCGCCGACGAGGAAGGTGCCGTCGCTTGCGAGCACCGTCGCGTTCACCGCCGTGCCGCCCTGGTCGAGGCCCACGACGTAGGAGTTGCTCATACCTGGTCCTCCGCTCCGCTCTCCCGACGGGACTTCGATGGCTCGAGGCGCGACGAGGTCACGTCGTCTCGTGCGGGGGTACGGGCTGCCCGGCCGCTTCCAGCCCGGCCTCGATGGCGGCGCACACCTGACGGAGCACGGCGACGCGGGCGTAGCGCTTGTCCTCGGCGGCGATGACGGTCCAGGGCGCTTCGGCGACGTCGGTCCGCACGAGCATGTCCTCGACAGCGGCCTCGTAGTCGACGCGCCGATCGCGGTTGCGCCAGTCGTCTTCGGTCAGTTTCCACGCCTTGAGCGGGTTGCCGTGCCGCCGCTCGAAACGCCGCAGCTGCTCCTCCGGCGAGAGGTGCATCCAGAGCTTGACGAGCACCGTCCCCTCGGCCGCGAGCGAGCGCTCGAAATCGACGATGGCCGCGTAGGCCCGCTGCCACTCCTGTTCGGAGGCGAAGCCCTCGACGCGCTCGACGAGCACGCGGCCGTACCAGGAACGGTCGAACACGGCCATGCCGCCCCACCCGGGCAGCGCCGGCCAGAACCGCCACAGGAAGTGGTGCCGCTTCTCGTCGAAGCTGGGGGCGGCGAACTGGGCGACCCGGGCATGCCGGGGGTCGAGGTGGTCGACGAGACGCTTGATGGCACCGCCCTTGCCGCTTGCGTCCCATCCCTCGAAGACGATGCAGAGCGGCGGGCCGAGCTGAGGCACGGCCTTGGCGGACCCGGCCACCTGCCCACCCAGCACCAGACGCAGCTGCAACAGCCGGCGCTGCAGCACGGCGAGCTGCTCCTCCTCCTGCTTCCGGGACAGGCGGAGCGTGAGATCGACGTCGTCGAGCCGTGTCATGGCGGGAAGCCTGACATCCCTGGTCGTCGCGCGTCGAACCGGTCGGCTCTGTCGGTTCCGGTCTTGGCCAGCGCGAGCGGCGCTACGTGCCCCCTCCGACGGAATCCGGACCCCGCCGACGCCCCCGCTCCGCGATCCGACGGGCACCACTGACGTCGAGCCCCACGATCTCGAACAGGCCATTTGCCCGCAGCCGGCGACGTCCGGCGATCAGGGTGGCGAACAGTTCCCGGGTGAGCACGGCGTCGTGGACGTCGATGGTCAGCGAGTCCTGCGGGGACCATCCCCAGAGCACGCTGCGCGCCTCGGTGAGCAGGGTCCTCGTCGGGCGGCCGCGGACGACGACGACGCAGGTGCGCGGCGCCGGCCAGCGGATCTCGATCTCGGCCGGGTCGCCGCTGGGGCTGATGTCGCGGTGCACGACAGCCGGGGTCGAGACGTCGGGCGTCGCCCCGCGTCGCCGCTCCGTCGGACCCAACGGCACCGGCACCCCCAGCCCAGCCGCCGGAGGGGCGCAATCCCGCGCACAGACTTCCGGCACCCGGAGTAAAGCGGACGCTTCCGGAGCTGTCACGGACGGACGGGTGGGCGGCCGGCGACCGCCCTCAGTTCCCGGGCAGCTCGACGATCATCTTGCCGAGATGGGTGCCGCCGCGCAACACGTCGACCAGGGCGTCGAAGGTGCTCTCGATCCCGGTGCGGGTGGTCTGCCGGTACTGCAGCGAACCGTCGCGGAGCAGGGCGCTCACGTGGCGGCGGAACAACGGCTCGCGGTGTGCGTGGTCGCTGACGATGAAGCCCTGCACCCGCAGCTTGCGCGCGACGATCTCGAACAGGTTGTCCGGGCCCGGCTGCCGATCGTTGTAGGCCGAGATCATCCCGCAGACGGCGATGCGTCCGAACGGGTTGAGATTGGCGATGGCGGCCCGCAGTGACTCGCCGCCCACGTTGTCGAAGTAGACGTCGATGCCGTCGGGCGCTACGGCGGCGAGCTGGCCGGTCAGGTCGTCGGCCCGGTGGTCGATCGCCGCGTCGAAGCCGAGTTCGTCGGTGAGGAAGGCGGCCTTCTCGGGTCCGCCGGCCGAGCCGATCACGCGGCAACCGGCCAGGCGAGCCAGCTGCCCGGCGATGCTCCCCACCGCGCCAGAGGCGGCGGAGACGAAGAACGTCTCCCCCGGCCGGATCGCCCCGATGTCGTAGGTACCGACCCAGGCGGTGAGGCCGGGCATGCCGAGCACGCCGAGGTAGGCCGCCGGCGGCACCGTCCACCCTGCAGATCCGTCACCCTCGGGGTCGAGCACCGTCAGCTCGTCGGCGCTGCAGACGGCCCACTCGCGCCAGGCGCGGCCGTGCCGGACCAGCGATCCGACCTCGATCGCGGGCACGGTCGAGTGCTCCACCTGCCCGATGGCACCGC
>JAVEDQ010000281.1 GCA_030840885.1 Frankiaceae bacterium | reverse complement strand
TTCGACAGCTGCAGTTTCCGCAGGACGGCGGACACGTGCGTCTCCACGGTCCGGACCGACAGGACGAGGTCGGCGGCGGCCTCGCGGTAGGTGTAGCCCCGGGCGATCAGGCGGAGCACGTCGCGTTCGCGCGGGGTGAGCGCGTCGAGCTGCTCGTCGGCCCCGGCGTCGGCGTCGGCATCGGACTGGCCGTCTCGGGCTTTCGCCGACGGCGACCGGGTCTCCGGAGCGGTCGAGCCCGCGAAGGCGTCGAGCACGAAGCCGGCCAGACGCGGCCCGAACACCGCATCGCCGTCGGCCACGCGGCGCACCGCGTCGGAGAGCGTGAGCCCGTCGATCGCCTTCGTGACGTAGCCGCGGGCTCCGGCCCGCACGACGCCGATGACGTCCTCGGCCGCGTCGCTGACGGACAGGGCCAGAAAGCGAATCCGGGGGAGTTCGCCGCGCAATGCGCGCACCACCTCGGCACCTCCGCCGCCGGGGAGGTGGACGTCGAGCAGGACCACGTCCGGCACCGTTGCGCGGATGACCTCGACGGCTTGACCCACGGTGCCGGCCTCACCGACGACCTCGAGATCGGGCGCGAGTTCGGAACGCACCCCGCTGCGGACGAGCCGGTGGTCGTCCACCAGCACCACGCGGACCGGGGGTCGGCTCGGTCGAGGTAGGGCCGTCACGACCGTTCCCGATCCGTCGCAGGAGGGGCGGTCGAGCGGGGCAGCGGCGCTGTCGGCGGGGGGAGGACGAGCTCCACCTCGCAACCGCTCCCGACGGCGCTCCGGATCCGGCTCGAACCGCCGAGCTGGTGCATCCGGCCGTGGATGGAGTCGCGGATGCCGTGCCGGTCGGCGCCGACGGAGTCGGGGTCGAACCCCTTCCCCCGGTCGCGGATCCAGACCGCGACCTGTCCGCCGTCGGCCTCGGCGTAGAGCGCGACCTCGGGCGCCCCGGACGACTTGGCTGCGTTCAACACCGCCTCCCGGGTGGCGGCCAACAGCCCGCGGATCCGTTCGTCGACGGTCGTGTCCCCGACCACGACGACCTCCACGTTGATCTCGGTGTCGTCCTCGATCTCGGCGCACAGCCTCCGTAGCTCCGAGCCGAGGGTGGCTGCGCCACCGGACCGCGTCGGGCCGAAGCCGGCCGCAGGGTCGGTGCCGGTGTCGTCCGCCCCGTAGAGCCAGGAGCGGAGGTCCCGCTCCTGCCGTCGGGCGAGCCGCCGGACCGCAGCCGGGTCGCCGGCCCGGGCCTGGAGCAGGGCAAGGGTCTGCAGGACCGAGTCGTGGACGTGCGCGGCGACGGCGCTCCGCTCCTCGGCGCGGATGCGCTGGCGGCGCTCCTGGGTCAGGTCGCGCCACAGCCGCAGCAACCAGGGCCCGGCCACCAGGGCCACACCCACGAGCACCGCCAGGATGGACAGAGCGCCCGCTCGCGCCTGCGCCAGCGCGTCGTGCGCGGCGAGGAAGGCCGCGACCCCGACGACGACCAGCGCCGTCCCCGCGAGTGCGAGCCCGACGGACGACCAGCGGCCGGCGAGCCGGGCGAATCGGGCCCGGGCGGAACGTGCGTCGCCGGACCACTGTGACCGCTGGTCGACCGGGGCACGGCGCCAGATGAGCAGTGCGCCGACACCGGCGAGGGCGAGCGGCCCGAGCACCGTCCCGCCGAACGGTCGACCAGCGGCCCCCAGCAGCCCGCCGACGATCCCGCCCACGACGAGGTACGCGACGAGCCGGGCGACCCGTCGTACGCGTCGACGGAAGGTGCGCTCGTAGCCCGGGTCCACGACGGCGTCCGGTTCGACCGGAAGGAGCACCCAGAGCGCGATGTAGGCGAGGATGCCCAGGCCGCTGCCGCCGAGGACGGTGAAGGCGAGCCGGACGACGACGACCGGTGCGTCGAGATGTGCGGCGACGCCCTCCGCGACCCCGGCGACGAGCCGCCGCGGACCGCTGCGGACCAGCGGCGGTCGCGGCGTCGGGGTTGTTGCCGGCGTAGGCGTCGCCTCCGGCCCCGGCCCAGGTGTCGGGGTCGGCGTCGAGGTCACCGGGTCAGGATCGCACCTGGAGCAAGCCCGCGCCTCCGGGACGAACCCTGAGCCCGGGCCCTCGCAGGCATCGATTCCGGGCGAAATCGGACGCTCGGGCTCAGGGGCGGTTCAGGGTCAGGTTCAGGGTCAGGTTCAGGGTCGCCGCCGGATCCGCGAGACCACCCGCCCGGCCCACTCTGTGCGGCATGGACACCACACACCTCCCGCCCCAGCCCTTCGACGACAGCCAGCCCCTCGACGACAGCCAGCCCATCGGCGGCAGCCTGGGCGGTGACCACGCACCCACCGACGACGCCCGGACCGCCACCGGCGTGCTCCCGCCCCGCCGCCTCATCCGACCCCGCGAGGGTCGGATGATCGGAGGGGTCTGCGCCTCGCTCGCTGACTACTTCGGCGTCGACGTCCTGCTCGTCCGGGTCGCCGCCGTGGTCCTCGCGCTCTCCGGCGGGGCCGGCTTCGTGGGTTACCTGGCCCTCTGGCTGCTCACCCCGTCCGAGGACGCACCGGCCGCCGTCCCGGGACTGCCGCAGGCGGTCGAGCGGCTTCGCGGCCGTCGACCGTGGCAGGTGGCCGGCATCGTCGTGCTCGGCCTGGTCCTCGCCTCGATCGTCGCCCACGCGGCCGTCGTGCTGGTGCCGGTCCTGCTGGTGATCGGGCTGGTCGTCGCGCTCACGACCCGGTGGTGGCGGGTGCTGCTGGCCTTGCTGGTGGTGATGGTGCTCGCCGGTGCCGCCTTCGTGGTCGCCGGGCCCCACCTGGGCAGCCGCGACTTCACGGTCGCCCGTGCCGCCGACCTCGGTGGCGAGTACGGATCCCCGGTCGGCGCCGTGCGCGTCGACCTCCGCGGCCTCGTCCTGGACTCCGACCGGCACACGACCGTGTGGGCCGGCAGCGGCGACGTCGTCGTGACCGTGCCCGCCGGCCTGGCCGTGCATGTGGAGGGTCAGGCCGGAGTCGGGGACGTCAGCGTGTTCGGGCGTACCGCCTCAGGCCCCGGCGCGACCATCACCGCCGACGCCGGGCCGGTCACGGCCGGGACGCCGCGGCTGGCGATCGACGCGGTCGCGGGCAGCGGCGACGTCACCGTCGTCACGGCCGGCTGACGGCAAGTTGACGGCAGGGCGACGGCAGATTGACGGCACTGCCCGGACGATTCCTCGGCCGGCTCGACGACTCCGTCGAGCCGGCCGAGGTCATGCCGTTACGGGGCGCCGGCGCAGTGCTCCAGGGTGCGGCAGCCGGCGATGCTCAGCGGTAGTTGGTGAACTGCAGCGACACGTCGAGGTCGGCGCCCTTGAGCAGCGCGATGACGGTCTGCAGGTCGTCGCGCTTCTTACCGGTCACCCGCAGCTGGTCGCCCTGGATCTGGGCCTGGACGCCCTTCGGACCCTCGGTGCGGATGCGCTTGGCGATGCTCTTGGCGGCGTCGTCCGGGATCCCCTGCTGAATGGTCGAGGAGAGCCGGAACTCCTTGCCCGACGCCTGCGGGTCGTCGCTCTTGAGCGACTTCAGGGAGATACCCCGCTTGATCAGCTTCTCCTGGAAGACATCGAGCACGGCCTTCGCCCGCTCCTCGCTGTTCGCCTTGATCAGCACGCCTTCCTCGCCCGACCACTCGATGGAGGCACCGACGCCGCGGAAGTCGTAGCGGGTCGAGACCTCCTTCGCGGTCTGGTTCAGCGCGTTGTCGACCTCCTGACGATCGACCTTGCTGACAATGTCGAACGACGGGTCGGCCACGGCGGACGTCCTCCTCGGGAGGGTTAGCGGAAGTTCGGGTGTGAGGCGTTCGCGGAGATCCGCTAACATTCGAGACCACGGCAGGTTGCCCGAGTGGCCAAAGGGAGCGGACTGTAAATCCGCCGGCTCAGCCTACGTTGGTTCGAACCCAACACCTGCCACGCGTGAACGAGGCGCCGGTCGATGACCGGCGCCTCTTCTCGTATCCAGCCGCCGCGGCGCCCTCATGCCGAGGCGTTGTTCGGTTCGGCATCCCGGTCCGAGTTCGCCGCTTCGGCCGGCGTCTGCTGATGACCGCAGGCGTTGCCCTCGAGGTCGATCGGACGGAAGGTCGGCGTCGCTGCGCTGCGGCCCCGCAGCTGGATCTCCTCGTGCTCCTGCCAGCACGCCTTCTCCTGCTCGTCGGCCTTCTCCACGAGCCGGGCGCTGGCGAGCAGCCGCACGTCCAGCGCCTTGGCCTCGTCGGTCAGCCGCGCAGCCTCGTTCACGGGGTCACCGATCACCGTGTACTCGTAGCGGCTCTCGGCACCGACCCAGCCGGCGACCGCGGTCCCGGCGCTGACGCCGATGCCGGCGGCGAGCGGTTCGGGCAGCTGCTGCATCCGTCGCGTCATCTCCCGTGCCGCGCACAGGCACGCGGTCTCGGCGTCGCGGAGCTCGGCCGGGGCTCCGAAGACGCACAGCGCCGCGTCGCCCTCGAACTTGTTCACCAGGCCGCCGTGGTCGGCCACCACCCGCACGACGTCACCGAAGAAGTCGTTCAGCATGCCGACGACCGCCTCGGGCTCGTGCTCCTCGGCCAGCCCGGTCGACCCGATCAGGTCGACGAACAGCACCGCGACCTGTCGGGACTCGCCGCCGAGCCTCGGCTTGTCCTCGAGGGCCCGGGCGGCGACGTCCGCCCCGACCTGCCGGCCGAACAGGTCGCGGAGCCGCTCGCGTTCACGTAGGCCCTCGGCCATCCGGTTCACCCCGGTCTGCAGCAGGCCGATCTCGCTGCCGTCGTAGACCCGGACCGAGACGTCGAGATCCCCCTCGCCGACCCGCAGCAGCGCCGCCCGGACCCCGCCGAGCGGGTCGGCGACCGAGCGGGCGGCGAACACCTGGGCGAGCAGACCGATGACGAGGGCGATGCCCGCCAGGATCGCCACGGTCAGGGCGAAGCGCTGCTTCGGCAGCCCGATCGGGTCGAGCGCGACCAGGAGGACGCCGAGGACGGGGACGCCGGTCCCCAGCAACCAGATGAGCACCGAGCGGGAAGCGACCCCGGGTAGCGCGGGCCGGTCCGGGGCGCCGCCGGCGAGCGCGGCCGCCGAGATCGGACGCCACAGCCGCTCGACGATGAGGTAGCCGACGGCCACCGTCGACAGTCCGCCGAGCATGACGGTCGTGGCGACGCTGAGCGCCAGCCGGAGGCTGACCACGGCGTTGAGCACGAAGAACAGCACGACGGCGATGGCCCAGAAGGTCGCGAAGACCTTGGCCTGGGTGAGGGGGTAGCGCAGGGCGTAACGCTGCTGCGCCTCGTCGGGGCGTTCCTCCGGCAGGAGCCAGGACAGCACCGGCAGCAGGAGCCCGCACCGACCAGACGGTGCCGAGAACAACCGCGACGAGGAGGTAGCCGGCCAGGACCGCGAGGTTGAGCAGGAGCTGCGCGGTGGGATGGGCGACGTCGGGTGGGGAGGGTCGCACCGGGCCGGCGATGGTGAACACGATGACGGCGCCGACCAGGTTCGAGATCACGCAGGCGACTGCAAGCAGGCCCCCCACCCGAAGGGCGAGCGCCCGTCCCGCGTCGCTGCGCGCCAGCGTCCGGGCGTGACGCGACAGCCGGCGCAGGACCCGTTCGGTGAGCTGGCGGCCGCGGGAATCCCAGTTCATCTGCGCCTACGGCAGCCGACCGAGCCCGCGGGCCCGCAGCACCTGGGAATCCGTCGACCACGTTGTGTGGTCATAGCGCCAAGATCGACAGGCAGGTAACTACCCTGCGTCACAAGTGGTGACAATTGGTTTACGACCCCCGAGTTCTGGGTCACGTTTGTCATCGATGTCCGAATTCGCGGTTTGGCTAGAGGCGGCGGCTCTTTGCCCCCATCCGCAGGCCGGCCGGAATTCGGTTGCTCCCGCAGGAGGCCGGTCATCGGCCGAATGGCCGTACCTCTGGTCACCCCATCGGGTGACAAGAGGACACCGCCGTTCGGCCGAGACAAGTCGTGTCTTCCCCACACAACCCCGGAGGTTCCCATGCAGATCGCCCTGCGCCCCGTCGCCATCCGTGCCCTGCTGCTCATCGCGGGTGTCGTGCTCGGCCTCGTCGCCTTCCTGACCGTCTTCGCCGCCGCCGGTAGCTCGCACGGTGACAGCGTCCTCGGCGACGGCGGCCACACCGTCACCGCCCGCGGCGTCTCCTGGAGCTGACGTCTCGCTTTTCGCGCAATAATTTGGCTCGAAGTACTTGTTTGACCCGCCCGCAGCTGGCAGATTGATCAGCTACGGCGGTGGGCTCCGACCTCCTCGCCGGCGAGGACCCGTAACCCGGGTCGTTCTCGACGGGCGGGAGGGATCCTTGGCGGCGACGTCTGGCCGGCGCGACCCACACAGCACCGGTCCGGAGCGTTCGCAAGCGATCCGGCGGCTGGCCGTACTCCTGTTCTTCCTGACCGCGTTCGCCGTCGTCCTCTGGGCACGGTTCGTCGGCCACGTGGGCGAGGAGCCGCTCGCCTTCGGAACGACAGCCCTGCTCACGCTCGGGTTCCTCGTCTTCGAGGGGAGCCAGGCGCACATCGAGGTGCGGCGGCAGGGCTTCACCCTGAGCCTCTCCGAGGCGCCGCTCGTCGTCGGTCTCGCCCTGGTCTCACCGGTGGAGCTGCTCGCCGCCCGGTTGATCGCCGACGTGCTGATCTACACCTGGCGCTATGTGCGCGGCAGTCTCGCCGCCGCGAAGGCCGCCTTCAACGTGGCTCTCGCCGCGGCGGAGACGGGCATCGCGGTGGCGGTGTTCCAGTCGCTCGCCTCGGTGTCTCCGCAGGAGCCCCGGGCGTGGCCGGCCATCTACGCCGCCATTCTCGTGGCCGACCTGTCCAGTGCCTTCTGGGTGGCCATCGCCGTGACGGCGACCCAGGGCCGGCCGGGCCGGTCCGACCTGGCCGGGTTGTTCCCGAGGCTCATCCTGGGCGGAACCCTCACGACCAGCCTGGGCCTGCTGGCCACCTTGGCCATCAAGGTGGAGCCGCTGTCCGTGGTGGTGCTCGGCGTCGTCGGTCTGCTGGTGCTCCTGGCGTA
Organism: Frankiaceae bacterium; assembly: GCA_030840885.1. Lineage (GTDB taxonomy): Bacteria > Actinomycetota > Actinomycetes > Frankiales > Frankiaceae > JAVEDQ01. Next base: position 5,306 of record JAVEDQ010000281.1, on the reverse strand, counting down.
CCGCTCCTACGCCTTGCTTGCCCGGCGGCACGCAACCCTCGCCGAGGTGCACGGCTTCGCTCAGCGGGTCGTCGGCACCGCCGGCAGCCTCGAGCTGTTGGCGCTCCTGCTGACCGACGCGGCGAAGTTCGCCGCCGCCGACACGGCCACGGTGTGGCTCGCGGACCCACCCCCCGGGCTCCCGGCCGGACTCCGGCTGACCCATGAGGGTGCGCTCGAGGAACTCCATGCGCCGCCGCGCGACGCGGTGCGGACCGGCTTGCTCGAGACCGGCGAGAGCCTCGTGCTGGCGCGCAACTCGACGTCGTCCTGGCTCGAGGAGCAGGGGTTACGGGAGGCGCTGCTCGTCGCACTGCCCGGTGGGTCGGGAACGCCGATCGGGTTGCTGGAGCTCGATGACCGTCTCGGTGACATGTCGACCTTCTCGGCCGAGGACGTCCGCGCCGCCGAGGCCCTTGCGGCGCACGTCGCGGTCGCGTTGAACAACGACTGGCTGCGGGAGCGCTCGGTCCACGACGCCACGCACGACCGGTTGACCGGATTACCCAACCGTTCGCTGCTCGCGGTCCGCCTCACCGAGTCCGTCGACCAGGGCGCCGCCGTCCTGCTGGTGGACCTCGATCGGTTCCAGGAGGTCAACGACAGCCTCGGGCACGCCAGCGGCGACTCCGTGCTGCGTCAGGTCGCTGACCGGCTGACCTCCGTGGTCCCGCTGTCGTCGACGGTGGCGCGGCTGGGCAACGACGAGTTCGCCGTCCTGCTCCCCGGCGCCACCCTCGCGCTCGCCGTCGACATCGCGGGCCAGGTTCGTGAGGCCCTGCTCGAGCCGGTCGACGTCGAGGGGCTCGGCGTGGACGTCAGCGGGGCGGTCGGGATCGCCGTCGCGCCGGAGCACGGCCTGGACCCCGAGCTGCTGCTGCGTCGCGGTGAGGCGGCGCTTCGCAAGGCCAAGGGCTCCGAACCACCCGTGCAGGCCTGGTCGAGCGCGATGGAGCCCAGCGACCCCCGGCGGCTCGCCCGCGTCGGGGAACTGCGCAAGGCGCTCGACCGGGACGAGCTCGAGGTGCACTACCAGCCCAAGGTCCAGCTCGCCGGCGGCGAGGTGGTCGGTGTCGAGGCCCTGGTCCGCTGGCGGCACCCCGTCGACGGTCTGCTGGCCAGCGACGAGTTCCTGCCGATGGCCGAGCGCACCGGGCTGGTCGTGCCGCTCACCCGGGTGGTGCTGGAGATAGCGCTGCAGCAGGTCCGCACCTGGCTCGACGCCGGGCGGCGGGTGCCGGTCGCGGTCAACCTCTCGGCGCGCGGCCTGCTCGACCCGGACCTCATCCCGACCGTGCGCAGGCTCCTGACCCGGTTCGACCTCGAGCCGTCGATGCTCTCCCTCGAGATCACCGAGAGCTCCGTGATGGCCGACGTGCCACGCACCCTCCCGGTGCTGCGGGAGCTGGCCCGCGACGGACTCTCGCTCTCCGTCGACGACTTCGGGACCGGGTACTCGTCGTTGGCCTACCTGCGGATGCTGCCCGTCAAGGAAGTGAAGATCGACAAGTCGTTCGTCCGCGACATGGGCACCGACGAGAGCGACGCCGCCATCGTCTCCACGATCATCGGCCTGGCCCGTCAGCTCGACCTCTCGGTCGTCGCCGAGGGCGTCGAGGACGAGGGGAGCCGGGACCGTCTCATCGAGCTCGGTTGCGACGTCGCCCAGGGCTATCTGTTCAGCCGCCCGCTGCCGGCGGATCGGCTCGGTGCCTGGTTCGCCCTGCGCGAGGGGACGGTGCGTTCCCGCGTCCGGCTGCTGCGCAGCAGCGGCGCCCGCTGAGCGGCGAACGTCGCCCGCAGGAGCAGGCCGGAGGCTGTAAGCTGATCGACGGCTGCGCCCCTTTAGCTCAGTCGGCAGAGCGTCTCCATGGTAAGGAGAAGGTCTACGGTTCGATTCCGTAAAGGGGCTCGAGGTGGCGGGCATCCGGACCGGACGGTCCCCTGAAAAGGGGTCGCACGAACCGGGCGTTCATCGCCTGCCGGCGGAGTAGCTCAGCCTGGCAGAGCAAGCGGCTCATAATCGCTATGTCGCCGGTTCAAATCCGGCCTCCGCTACCGGCAATCCGCCTCCGGCGGGCGCCATCGAATCCCGCCTCCGGCGGACTTCCTGCGACACAAAGAAGGTGTTCGACGTGGCCAGAGCCACCGACGTTCGTCCGAAGATCACCATGGCCTGCCAGGTCTGCAAGCACCGGAACTACATCACCAAGAAGAACCGGCGCAACGACCCCGACCGGCTCGACCTGCAGAAGTTCTGCTCCAACTGTGGTCACCACACCGACCACCGCGAGACCCGCTGACGCCTCGGTCCGCGTGCAGCCGGGTCCTCGAACCCGGCTGCTAGCGTCCGACCTCCGAGGGCGGGGCATCGTCGCTCCGTCCGCCGTGAGGTGGAGGGTCGTGCCATGGGGGTCAGGGCGATGGGAACAGCGGCGACGGGGACAGAACAGTGCCGCTGAACCGGGAGTTCATCGGGCGCGCGTACGAGTCGAGCCCACCGTTCGAAATCGGCCGGGAGCTCGTGCGTCACTTCAGCACGGCCATCGGTGATGCCAGCCCGGTGTCCCACGACGTCGACGCCGCCCGGGCCGCCGGGCATCGCGACCTCGTCGCGCCGCCGACCTTCCTGACCACCCTCACCTTCCGCCGGCCCAGCGGCCCGATGGGCGACCCCGATCTCGGCCTCGACTACAGCCGGGTCGTCCACGGCGAGCAGCGCTTCGAGTTGCACCGCCCCGTCTACGCGGGCGACGTGGTCGTCGCGACGTCCACCGTTGCCGAGATCCGCGACGTCGGCCGCAACGAGATGATGAAGATCGTCTCGGAGATCACCACCGTCGAGGGTGAGCGCCTGGCCACCGCGACGAACACCATGATCTCGCGAGGTACCGCCGCCCGCGACGAGACCGCAGGGTCGAACGCATGAGCGCCACGACCGTCCGCTACGACGACGTCGAGGTCGGCAGCGAGATCCCCGCCCGCGAGTTCCCGATCCAGCGGTGGCAGTTGATCCAGTACGCGGGTGCCTCGGGCGACTTCAACATCATCCACTGGAACCAGCGCTTCGCGACCCTGGTCGGTCTGCCCGACGTCATCGCGCACGGCATGTTCACGATGGCCACCGCCGGCCGCCTGCTCACCGAGTGGGCCGGCGACCCGGCCGCCGTCGTCGACTACGGCGTCCGGTTCTCGGCGATGGTCCCGGTCCCGGACGACGACCGCGGTGCAACCCTCACCATCCGCGGCACCGTCGAGGAGAAGCTCGACGGCAACCGTGTCGCCGTCGCCGTTGACGCGCGGCTGGGGGAGACCCTCGTGCTCAGCCAGGCCCGCGCCGTCGTCCAGCTGACCTAAGAGCCGGCCGGGGGTGCCCGATACGGGAGGTGCGGCGGCGGTTTGGCGGGTGTCCGGAGGGGGGCCCGCCACGTACACTGGCCGCTCGGGGTGTTCGGGCCCCTGCTCCGGCACGCCCGCGCTCCCTGGAGGGGCGTAGCTCAATTGGCAGAGTCCCGGTCTCCAAAACCGGTTGTTGCAGGTTCAAGTCCTGTCGCCCCTGCGGAGCGAGCAACGCTCTGACGACCAGCACCACGTACGAGCGGCACGGCAAGCACGAGCACAAGCAACGCAGTACGTCCGCACACCACAGGTACGACGCGGCGTCCTTCCGGGATGTCGCCGTCGTCCGCAAAGGCAACGGGGAGGGACAGCGATGGCGACCGACACCCAGGAGTCGGCCCCCGTTTCGCCGGAGGCCGGAGGACGTGGAGCACGCCGCGGTGGCAACCGCCGCTCGAAGCCGGTGCAGTTCTACCGGGAGGTGTTGAGCGAGCTCCGCAAGGTGATCTACCCCGGTCGCCGTGAGCTCGGCGTCTACGTGCTCGTGGTGCTCGTGTTCGTGAGCGTTCTGACGGCCTTCGTGTCCGGCCTGGACTACGGGCTGACCAAGGCCGTCCTGGCAATCTTCGGATGAGGAAGTAGAGCTGTGACAGAGCAGTCCGAGCAGAGCGAAGCGGTCGACGCGCTCGACCCCATCGAGATGCGCGAGGACGAGGTGGTGACGGCCACCGAGGCCGGCACCGCCGGCGAGGAAGACGATCTCGGCTCCGGCCTGACCGGGACGGAGGACGGGCCCGGCTATCTCGAGCCCGACGCCGTTGCGGCTGAGGCGACTGCGCCCGCCGAGCCCGAAGAGGACCTCGACCCCGTCGAGGAGTTCCGCCGTCAGCTCGAGGCGCTCCCGGGGGACTGGTACGTGCTGCACACGTACGCCGGCTACGAGGGTCGCGTGAAGTCGAACCTCGAGCAGCGGACGGCCAGCCTCAACATGGAGGACTACATCTTCCAGATCGAGGTCCCGACCGAAGAGGTCGTGCAGGTCAAGGGCGGCAAGCGCCAGACCGTGCAGCAGAAGAAGTACCCGGGCTACGTCTACATCCGCATGGACCTGACCGACGAGTCGTGGTCCGCGGTCCGCAACACCCCGAACGTCACCGGCTTCGTCGGGCTGACGAACCGTCCCTCGCCGCTGCGTACCTCGGAGGTCGCCGGGATCCTGGCGCCCGTGGTCGAGAAGAAGCGCATCGAGGCGCCCAAGGCTCAGGAGTACACGGTCGGAGAGTCGGTCACCGTCACCGATGGCCCGTTCGCGACGCTCCCGGCGACGATCAGCGAGGTCAACCTCGACGCCCAGCGCCTCAAGGTGCTGGTGTCGATCTTCGGCCGCGAGACCCCGGTCGAGCTCGAGTTCAACCAGGTCGCCAAGATCTAGGTCGCGAAGATCTGATCCGACCTCGTGGCCCGGTCTCGGGCCTCCGCAGACACAGCATCAGCAGATAACAGGAGTACGAGGAAACATGCCTCCGAAGAAGAAGCTCTCGGCCGACATCAAGTTGCAGATCAAGGCCGGTGCCGCGACGCCGGCCCCGCCGGTCGGCCCGGCCCTGGGTCAGCACGGCGTCAACATCATGGAGTTCGTCAAGCAGTACAACGCGGCCACCGAGGCGCAGCGCGGCAACGTCGTGCCGGTCGAGATCTCGGTGTTCGAGGACCGCTCGTTCACCTTCGTCACCAAGACCCCGCCGGCCGCACGGCTGATCCTCAAGGCCGCCGGCCTCGACAAGGGCAGCTCGACGCCGCACACCGTCAAGGCCGGGTCGCTCAGCCGGGAGCAGGTCCGGGAGATCGCGCAGACCAAGATGCCCGATCTGAACGCGCGCGACCTGGACGCTGCCGAGAAGATCATCACCGGCACCGCCCGGCAGATG